>CBDTYI010000213.1:0-5242 GCA_965364565.1 uncultured Gammaproteobacteria bacterium
GCTTGTTCCGTCGCCAGCGACCTGTTGTCCGCAGGCATGCAACTTTCTTTGTCCGTGCATTCCGCGTGCCCGGTGGCCGAAACTCAGCTCTCAACACGGTCAGGATTATCCAGGTGGCAGGTTGGGCTCTGTCCGTGCTTTCCGTGTTTTCCGTGGCTAAATTTCAGACACTGCACGTTACAGCAGCACCCGCTCGATACCGCCCGCCCGGGCGCGCTCCACAAAACGCGACTGCCAGTGCGCGCCCAGCAGGTGGTTGGCGAGCTCCACTACAATGTACTCGGCCGTCAGACCGGTGTCGTCGCGATAGCGGGACAAGCCCTGCTGACAGGCCGGACAGGAGGTCAGCAGTTTTACGTCGTGTCCGGCGGCAGTGTCGCTGCCGGTCAACTCCCGTAACCCCTGCTGCAGCTCCCGCTGCTTGAGAAACCGGATCTGGGTGGCAATGTCCGGGCGTGACACGGCGAGCGTTCCGGCTTCGCCGCAACAACGGTCGGACAGGCGAACCTCCGCGCCCAACAGGTCTTCAGCCACCGCCAGAGGCGCGTAGGTCTTCATCGGCGTATGGCAGGGATCGTGATACAGGTAGCGGCGCCCCTGCGCACCGTCCAGCTTGATACCCTTTTCCATCAGGTATTCGTGGATGTCCAGCAGTCTGCAGCCCGGGAAGATCTGCTCGAAACGGTATTGCTGCAACTGATCCATGCAGGTACCGCAGGACACGATCACGGTCTTGATATCCATGTAGTTGAGCGTGTTGGCGACGCGGTGGAACAGCACCTGGTTATCGGTGCTGATCTTCCTGCCCCTGGCGTGATCGCCCGACGAGGTCTGCGGATAACCGCAGCACAGATAGCCCGGCGGCAGCACGCACTGGGCGCCGACCTCGTAGAGCATGGCAATGGTCGCCAGCCCGACTTCACTGAACAGACGCTCCGAACCGCAACCCGGGAAATAGAACACCGCGTCGGATTCGTCGTTCACTTTGGCCGCGTCGCGCACAATGGGAACCACCCGCTGGTCCTCCAGCCCCAGCAGCGCGCGCGTGGTCTGGGTCGGCAGTCCGGCCGGCATGGGCTTTTTCACGAAGTTCACCACCTGCTCGACCACCCGCACCGGCCCGGTGGTCGACGCCGGCAATGAACCGTTGCGGGCGCGGACCAGGCCACCGGCCAGACGGTACAGGAGGCGCTGGCCGCGGTAGCCCCACTCGATCATGCCCTTGCGCATCAACCGGATGGCGGTCGGATCGGTGATGTTCAGGAATGCCATCGCCAGCCAGCTGGCGGCATTGAAACGTTTCTTGCCGCGCGCGCGCAGAATGCTGCGCATGCGCACCGACACGTCGCCGAAATCGATATTCACCGGGCAGGGACTCAGGCACTTGTGACACACGGTGCAGTGATCGGCCACATCGTTCATTTCGTCGAAATGCCGGGTGGAAATCCCGCGCCGGGTCTGCTCCTCGTAGAGAAAGGCCTCGATGACGATGCCCGTGGCGAGGATCTTGTTGCGGGGCGAATACAGCAGGTTGGCGCGCGGGATATGAGTGTTGCACACCGGCTTGCACTTGCCGCAGCGCAGACAGTGGCGGATGTCGTCGTTCAGCGCCCCGAGTTCGCTGGCCTCCAGCAACAGCGCCTCCTGCTGTACCAGGCGCAGCGACGGGGTGTAGGCATTGTCCAGTCCCGAGCCCGCCAGCAGCTTGCCGCGGTTGAAAACACCCCCGGGATCGACGTGCTCCTTATAACGCCGGAACGCCTCGATGGCCTCGGGTTCCAGGTAGCGGATCTTGGTCAGGCCGATGCCGTGTTCGCCGGAAATCACGCCATTGAGGGACTTGGCCAGCGCCATGACGCGGTCCACGATGCGCTCGGCCTCGTGCAGCATCTGGTAGTCGTTGGAGTTGACCGGGATGTTGGTGTGCACATTACCGTCGCCGGCATGCATATGGGTGGCCACGAACAGGCGTCCGGAACGCACCCGTGCGTGCAGTTCGTCGAGCCTGTCGCGCACCGGCTCGAACTCGCGCCCGGTGAACACTGCCTTCAGTGGTCGTTCCACATCGCGCCGGTAGGAAATGCGCAGATCGCGACGCAGCAGCAGGTGAATCAGCCGGTCACCGGAGCGCAGCGCAGCTTGCGCCGCCTCGTCGAACAGTGCCTCGCACTGGCCGGCCGGGGTCTCGAAGTTATCCAGGATGCGCTGCCAGCGTTCGCCAACCTGCTGCAGGTGCTGCAGGGCCGCCTGTTTCTTGCCCGCCAGAATCGCGCGGTTCTCGTCGCTGTCCTGGTATCCCTCGTGGTGCTTGAGCTCCGGCAGATTGCCGGCCAGGTATTCGCTGACCGTCTCAATCATCGCCAGCTTGTTGCGGATCGAGTACTCGATATTGATGCGCTCGATCCCTTCGTTGTATTCGGAAAGCCTGTCCAGCGGAATCACCACGTCTTCGTTGATCTTGAAGGCGTTGGTGTGCGCGGCGATGGCCGCAGTACGGGCGCGGTCCAGCCAGAACTGGTGGCGCGCCTCGGGGCTGACCGCAACAAAGCCCTCGCCACCGCGCGCATTGGCCAGCCGCACCACGGCCGAGGTGGCATCGGCCACGCCCTCCTGCTGCTCGCCGGCAATGTCCAGCAACAGCACCATTTTCGGCAGCTCGCGGCGCGGCGCCTTGGTGCTGTATTTCACGGCGCGGACATAGCGCTCGTCCATGTGCTCCAGGCCCGACAGCACGACATCCTCGCGCCGGTCCAGGTAGTCCTTGGTTTCGACAATGGCCGGCACCGCCTGTGACAAGTCGGAACCAAAGAACTCGAGACAGACGGTGCGGATGTGAGCGGGCATGCGGTGCAGCACGAACACCGCCGAGGTGATCAGGCCGTCGCAGCCCTCTTTCTGCACCCCGGGCAGGCCGCCGAGAAACTTGTCGGTAACATCCTTGCCAAGCCCCTGCTTGCGCAGCGCGCTGCCGGGCATCTCCAGAACTTCGGCCTCGCCCTTGGCGGTCTTGCCGTCGGCGCCAAAACGGCTGATGCGGAACCGCACCCGCTCCTGTTCGTGGATCTTGCCCAGATTGTGGTCGAGGCGCTCCACCTCCATCCAGCCACCGGCGGGCGTCACCAGCCGCCAGGACACCAGGTTGTCCAGCGCGGTGCCCCACAGCACGGCTTTTTTTCCGCCGGCATTCATGGCCACGTTGCCGCCGATGGTGGAGGCATCCTGGGAGGTGGGGTCGACGGCAAACACATAACCCGCCGCTTCGGCGCGTTCGGCAACGCGCCGCGTCACTACCCCGGCCTCGGCGCGGACGACAGGGACCGGACGTTGCACGCCGCTGATGGTGCGGGTTTCGACCTCGCCCAGGCCTTCGAGCTTTTCGGTGTTGACCACCACCGTGTCGCCGTGCAGGGGCACGGCACCGCCGGTATAACCGGTGCCGCCACCGCGCGGAATGATGCTCAGGCCGAGATCGATACAGGCGCGCACCACATCGGCGACTTCCCGCTCGCTGTCCGGGCTGATGACCACAAAGGGCAGCTCGACGCGCCAGTCGGTGGCATCGGTGGCGTGCGACACGCGCGCCAGACCGCCGAACTCGATGTTATCCGCACGGGTGACGCGCCCCAGGCGCCTGCGCACCCGCGCGCGCAGACTGCGCGCATGCGGAAACCAGTCCTCGAACTGACGCACCGCGACCCGCGCCCGGTCCACCAGGCGCAGGGCCTCCTGGTTGCCGTTGGCGCGCGCCACAATCTGGTCCAGGCGGTGGTGCAAGGCGTGGGTGAGTGACTCGAAACGCTTGCGGTTTTCCAGCAAGTCGTCCTGAATGTACGGGTTGCGCGTTACCACCCACAGATCGCCCAGCACCTCGAACAGCATGCGCGCCGAACGCCCGGTGCGCCGTTCGGCACGCAGCCGCTCGATCACCTGCCAGGTTTCTTCGTCCAGAAACCGCAGCACGATTTCCCGGTCGGAAAAAGACGTGTAGTTATAGGGAATTTCGCGGATGCGTTGCGGCATGGTGAGTCGGGTCAGGCGGTGCTTTCGAGCCTCATTCTAACACCGGCGCTGGTTTGAAATGCATCTTGATAGCCACGGAAAACACGGAAAGCACGGAAAAAAGAATTGTTGGGTAGGTGGCTAGCCGAAATCACGCGGGCGCAGACGTGCGTGGCGGGTCCAGCTGCGCAGCTGCTATGGTGCGCCCCGACTGCTGTCGGCGACACGAAATCCCGTTTGGTGCTACCGCCTGCGGCGCCCTCTGAGGATCAAGCCAAGCTTGGGTAACACTCCCTAGCCAGGCACTCCAACCGTGGTAATAATTGTTGTTTTCCGTGTTTTCCGTGTTTTCCGTGGCTAATAATTGCCGTAAAAAAAACGGGGCCCGAAGGCCCCGTTCATCACTTCAGCTCGAAAGACTTCGATTAGAAGTTGTGGCGCAGACCCACGCTGAACAGGTCGACATCATCCGCATCTTCCGGATCAGCGTTAGCATAACCGGCATAGACGCGGGTACGGTCGCTGAACTTGTGGTAGGCAGCGATACGCCAGACGGTGTAGTCATCGAAGATCACCGTCGCGTCGTCAGTCTTGTCGCCCTGACCGTAGTCGGCACCGATCACGTTGTTGCCGATGGTCCAGGTACCGCCGATGCTCCATACGTCAGCGCCGTCGCCGCTACCGGCGGTGCCGTTGCTGCCGGGATCAGCCGAGCCGTACTGGCGCAGCGTGATCAGGCCGCCGTCGATTTCATAGATGCCGTGCACTTCAAAGGCATCGATGGTGTACTGCGCACCGATCTGGGTCGCATCGTCGTCGCCGCTGCTGTTGGTGGTCACGTAGGAGACGAAGGCATACAGACCGCCCAGGCCGCTGTAGCTGGCACCCACACTCCACGGATCGTCGTCTTCGCCGTCAGCCTCGGTGCTGTCCAGGGTGTAGGTCGCCTGCAGACCAAAGCCGGACCAGTTCGGTGAGTTGTAGCCGATGGTGTTGGTGGCACGACCCTGGCCTTCTTCGCCCTTGCCGCTGTGCAGCGCAGACTGCAGACCGATGTCACGCGCCTGGAAGCTCATGCGGTAGAAGGGGTCGATCTTGGCGGCCTGCGACTTGTAAGCCGTGGACATGGTGCCGAAGGCCAGCTTACCGGCGGCCTCGTGGCCCAGACCGATAAACTGGTCGCGGCCGGTCCAGGCGCCGCCATCGACGATGTCGGCCTGGTATTCGACCTTGAAGAAGGCTT
>CBDTYI010000214.1:0-5175 GCA_965364565.1 uncultured Gammaproteobacteria bacterium
CGTACGTTCGATCCTTACCAGCGACGACAGCGGCACTTGATCGCCGGCCGCGCTGCGCAGGTAGAAGTCACCCAGCATCTCCGGCTCCAGGCGGAACAGGCGTTCGGCCTGTGGGATCACCTTGTAGCTGCGCCCTTCCAGGCTGAAGCGGTTGACGTCGTTGCCGCCGAGCAGCGTGCCCAGGTTGCGGCCGATGTCCTGCATGCTGATGCCGAGATCGCCCGCGCGGTCGCGGTCGATCACCACCGTGGCGCGCGGCCGCGAGTACTGCAGCTCTTTCATCAGGAACATGAAACGGCCGCTGCCCATACCGCGTCCGATCAGCTGGTCGGCTATCTGGTCGAGCTCCTCGTAGCCGCCCTCGCTCTTGATGACGAACT
The DNA here is from genome assembly GCA_965364565.1 of uncultured Gammaproteobacteria bacterium. Classification (GTDB taxonomy): domain Bacteria; phylum Pseudomonadota; class Gammaproteobacteria; order DSM-19610; family DSM-19610; genus Thiogranum. The sequence goes on from CBDTYI010000214.1 coordinate 381, forward strand.
GCACCGGCACACCGCCCCCGGAGCCCGGCAGGCTGGGACGCGGAAACACCGCGATCTGGAAACCGGCGATCTGCTGCAGCTTGTTCTGCACCTCGGGCTGCACCTCCATCTGCGAGCGCGGCCTGAGCGACGGCGGCTGCATCTTGAAACCGCCGAAGGTGGTGGTCGGTTCGCCGCGCCCGAGCAGGAAGAAACTCTCGTGGTATTCGGGCACGGTTTCAAATGCGTCCACAATCTGGCGCGTATAGGCTTCGTTGTATTCGATGGTGGCCGTCTGCGGCGCGGTGGCCTGGAAAAACAGGATACTCTGGTCTTCCACCGGCGCCAGTTCGTTCTTGCTGGTGATGAACATGAAGACGATCGACACCAGCACGGTGACCGCGAACAGCATGGTCACCGGCAGGTATTCCAGCGCGCCGTGCAGGAATCTCTGGTAGCGGTCCGCCAGCCGGCCGAACCAGTGCTCTACCCATTCCTCGAAGCGTCCCTGCTTGCCGTAGGGCTTGAGCACTTTCGAGGACAGCATGGGCGACAGGGTGAGCGCCACGACGCCGGAGACCAGCACCGCGCCGGCCAGGGCAAAGGCGAACTCGGTGAACAGCGTGCCCACCAGCCCGCCCATGAAACCGATGGGCACGTACACCGCCACGAGGGTGGTGGTCATGGCGATGATGGGCAGCGCCAGCTCGCGCGCACCGACCAGCGCGGCCTCGAAGCGCGATTCGCCCTGCTCGATATGCCGGTGCACGTTCTCCACCACGATGATGGCGTCGTCCACCACCAGGCCGATGGCCAGCACCATGGCCAGCAGGGTCAGCAGATTTACCGAAAAGCCCATCAGCAGCATCAGGAAGGCAGCGCCGACCAGCGACAGCGGCACCGCCACCGCGGGCACCACTGCGGCGCGCATCGACCCCAGCGACAGGTAGATGACCACCAGCACGATGCCTACCGCTTCGAGCAGGGTCTTGAACACCTCATTGATCGAGTCTTCGATGAACACGCTGGCGTCGTAGGGAATGTGCCCGGCGAGCCCTTCCGGCAGCTGCTTACGCAGCTCCGGCATCAGGTCGCGCACCCGCTGCGCGACGCTCAGCGGGTTGGCGCCCGGCGCCTGCTCCACACCGATGAAGATGGCCGGCTGGCCCTTGTACCAGCTGGTGGAATCGTAGTCCTCGGCACCCAGTTCGATGCGGGCGACGTCCTCCAGGCGCACCAGCGTGCCGTTGCTGGCACGCACCACCAGGCGGCGAAAATCGGTGTCGCTGGCCAGATCGGTGGTGGCGGTAAGGTTGATGGCAGTATAGACGCCCTTGGCCTGCCCCACGCCCGCCAGGTAGTTGTTGGCGCGCAGCACGTCGCGCACCTCCTGGGCAGTCACTCCCAGCGCCGCCATGCGCTGCGGGTCGAGCCAGATGCGCATGGCGAAGATCTTGTTGCCGATCAGTTCCGCCTTGGCGACGCCGGGAACCGCCTGCAGCTGCGGCTGCACCACGCGCAGCAGATAATCGGTGATCTGCGAAGGCTGCATGCTGTCGCTGTAGAACGCCATGTACATGAGGGCGGTGCGATCACCGGTGGTCGCGTCGATGACCGGGTCGTCGGACTCCTCCGGCAGCACGTTGCGCTGGCTGGCAACCTTGGCCTGGATCTCGGCCACCGCGGCGTTGGGGTCGTAGTTGAGCTCCATGTGGGCTTCGATAGTGGACAGCCCCTGGGTGGAGCGCGAGAACAGGTAATCGATCCCGTTGGCCTCGGCGATGGCCTGCTGCAGCGGCGTAGTGATGAAGCCCTTGACCAGCTCGCTGTTGGCGCCCGGGTAGGCCGTGGTGACGGTCACCACCGTGTCCCTGGTCTCCGGGTACTGGCGCACCTCCAGCGAGGCGATGGCGCGCATGCCCACCAGCAGGATCAGCAGGCTGATCACGCTGGCCAGCACTGACCGGTGCACGAACAGGTCGGTGAATTTCATCCGCCGCCGGCCTTACCGTCCAGAGTCACGCTGTTGTCGATGTTCACCGCCTGGCCATTACGCAGCTTCACCTGCCCGGCCGACACCACCTGCTCGCCGGCCTGCAAGCCATCGATGATTTCGACGCGCCCTTCGCGCACTTCACCTGTCCTGATGCGGCGGTTCTGCACTACCTGCTGGCCGTCCTGCTCGACGATGACGAACACCGACTCGCCGTAAGGGTTGTAGGTGACCGCGGTGCGCGGCAGGGTGAGAATGTCATCGCGTGCCGGCAGCACGGTACGCACCTCGGCGAACATGCCGGGGCGCAGCAGCTGCTCCGGGTTGTCGAGAGTGGCGCGCAGGCGCACGCTGCGGGTACCCGGATCGATGCCCGGATTGATGGCGCTGATGCTGCCCTCGAACACCCGTTCCGGGTACGCCTGCACCTCGACACGCACCCCCTGCCCCACCGCCAGCTGGTCGAAATGGCGTTCCGGCAGGGTGTAGTCGACGTACACCGGGTCGAGCGCCTGCAGCGGCACGATGCGGGCCCCGGGCGACAGGTACTCGCCGACATCCACTTCGCGGATGCCGAGCTGGCCGCTGAACGGCGCGCGTATTTTCTTCTTGGCGATGACGGCCCGCTTGGAGGCGACCGTGGCCTCGGCGCTGTCGAGCTGGGCGCGCGACTGGTCATACTCGGACTGCGACACCGAGCGGTCCTTAAGCAGCTTGCGGGCGCGCTCGAACTGCAGGCGCGCCAGGTTGAGCTGCGCGATCAGACCTTCCAGGTCGGCTTCATCGACGCTGTCGTCCAGCTGCAGGATCACGTCACCCGCCGCTACCTGGTGGCCCGACTCGAACAGGATTTTCTCCACCTGACCGGGCACCTCGGTGGTCACGAACACGCCCTGGGTGGCCACCACGCTGCCGACCGAATACAGAAACGGCTGCCAGCTCTCCAGCTGGACCGCGGCAGAGGCGATGGTCGCCGGTGGCGGAGGCGCCGCCATCATGGCCGCCATTTTCTGTCCGGCGAAATATTTCCAGCCGAAGATGCCGCCGAACATGACGACCAGCAGCAGAATGACGAGTATGAAACGTTTGATCACGGGGCGGATCCTTACCGAAGCGTTGCCCGGCATTGTCACCAGATTCGAACCTGCCAGCAACTAAAGCCCGTGAACGCCGAGGCAGCCTCAGGCAGGCGCGGTTGACTGCCTTGCCGTGCGCGCGTGCGGGACCTGCGAGATCACACAAGGTGGCTGCTCGATGCGCAACACTTCCGGGCCGCAGAAGTCCCCAATCGGCGTCGTTCACTCTGGTGCGACTGCGCTCCATCGGCGCCGGCGTCGCACCACGCGCTGCCCCGTCCAGGCGGGACCACAACCGACGGCAACAGCAAAGCGGCTTGTCTCAGAAATACATATTTTATCTTTTATACAACTAGTTATTGTATTTTATTAACTTGTCACTTTACGTTATATGCAGCCTGCCTTGGAAATGTCCGGGCGGCGCCGTGCACCCCTTTCGGGGAGTTGAAAATCCGGGTTGAAAACCGCATCTTAGAGTTGACTGGTAACAGGAGTCTGAGCATGCGTGAGGCCAGCTTAGCGCCTATTGTTCCACCCACTCGCGACCTGCAGATGCCGCTTCCGGGCAGTATAGCGCGCCCCGACTACGCCCCCGGAGAGCGCGATGAGCTGATCGTTCGCATCAAGCGCCTGCTGCAAGAAAAGGATGCAGTGCTGGTGGCGCACTACTACACCGACTCCGATCTGCAGATGATCGCCGATGAAACCGGCGGCTACGTATCCGATTCGCTCGACATGGCGCGTTTCGGCAACGAGCACCCGGCCACTACTCTGGTGGTCGCCGGGGTACGGTTTATGGGCGAGACGGCCAAGATTCTCAACCCGGAGAAACGCGTGCTGATGCCGACCCTGCAGGCCGAGTGCTCGCTGGATCTCGGCTGTCCGGCCGATCTGTTCGTGCCCTACTGCGACGCCAACCCGGACCGCACGGTGGTCGTGTATGCGAATACCAGCGCCGAAGTCAAGGCGCGCGCCGACTGGGTGGTGACTTCGTCCATTGCCGTGGATCTGGTAGGGCATCTGCACGAGCAGGGCGAAAAGATACTCTGGGCGCCGGACCGGCACCTCGGCGAATACATCCACGAGCAGACCGGAGCCGACATGCTGCTGTGGCAGGCGGCCTGCATCGTGCACGAAGCCTTTAAGGCCGACGCGCTGAAGAACCTGATGCAGCAGCACCCGGATGCCGCGGTGCTGGTGCACCCGGAATCACCCGAGCCGGTCATCGAGCTGGCCGACCGGGTCGGCTCCACCACCCAGATTATCAAGGCAGCCACCGAAATGCCCAACAAGGAGTTCATTGTCGCCACCGACAACGGGATTCTCTACAAGATGCGCCAGGCCGCACCCGACAAGACCTTCATCGAGGCGCCCACCGCGGGCGTTGGCGCCACCTGCGAGTCCTGCGCACACTGCCCCTGGATGGCCATGAACGAGCTGCGTAACCTGGCCGCAGTGCTGGAAACCGGCGCGAACGAGATCCACGTCGACGAAGCAGTGCGCATCAAGGCACTGAGGTCGACCCAGCGCATGCTCGACTTCGCGCGCAGTCGGAAGGCTGCCGTGCTGGGCGCCGGCAACGCCTGATCCCGGCCGCCCCTGTCGGGGACGCTTATTCACCATTCACATCGAGGACGCAGGGCGCACGGAGAAACCCATAATCGTTCACATCGAGAACGCCGAGGGCACGGAGAAACCCTTAGGTCATGCTTTCAGCGGCTGTGAACACTGCGTCATCGATATACAA
>CBDTYI010000215.1:0-5169 GCA_965364565.1 uncultured Gammaproteobacteria bacterium
TGGATCATTCGCTGATGAATTTCGTGGTCGACGCGGTAGTCTTCCTCTGACTTTTGGAGCTGCAACAGCGAACCGATGGATACACAGAGTTTGAGTTCGCCGCGTACGTTGACAATTCCCTTGACCAGTGAGTTGGTCCGGTGAGGAAGACTGTGAATGAGTCCCAACCACTCGTCACCGAGCCTGAACAGGAGCAGCGCGCTGGATCCGTTTTGCCGGGTCCGTCTGGCCGACGCCAGGCGCTCTGTCCACTCCTCGCGGTAGTCCGCGGTCATCGGGTGTTCCAGCATCGACCGGCCGGCGCTGGAGTATCGGGCGCAGTTTCGGCAGTGGATCACCTGCTGCAGTTCCGGGCAGCTGGCGCGCTCGGGGCTCCATACTCCGATGCGGTTCCAGCAGTCGTCGAGTCGTGACAGCTTGGCGGGTGTCGCTGCAGTCATTTTACGGCCCCCGACTGCTGACGGGACTGGGCGCGCGTTGCGCGTTCAAGGAATCGCCGCGCGCCGACCGGGTCGCCGGTTCGTTCGCAGATGACGCTCAGGTGCACCAGTGCTTGGTAGTGGTTCGGCTGCAGGTAGACCGCCCGGCGGAACATCTGTTCGGCTTCCCGTGTGTTACCGGCCGCCTCACGGATGACGCCCAGCAGAAAGTGCGCGTCCGCCTGGCAGGCGGTTACCGTCAGCAGGGACTCGCAGCATGCCGCTGCCTCGTCCATGTGACCCTGATCTGCGAGCTGAAAAGCCCGCGCCAGCAATGCTTCCCGATCCGACGCCGCAGCCGCGGCACTGGCCGGGGCGGCCCCGGTTGCAACTGCGGAAAACGGGGCGGGCACCGGTGCGCGCGTCTTGACGGCCCGCCGGCCCGGGGCTGGTCGTGGTGGCGCGCGGGGTGCGGCGGGGGGCGGGGTGACCGCGCGTTCACGCCGGAAGCCGAAGCAGCGTTCATACGGGAGCGGCGCAAAGCCGCGTTGCTGCAACAAGCTGGTTTCGGAATGGCCGAGAAACAGCAGACCGCTTTCGGTCAGCAGCTGTTCCAGCTGGTCGATCGCCCGGTGCTGGGTGGGGCGATCGAAGTAGATCAGGAGGTTGCGGCAGAAGATCACGTGGTAGGGCGAGCGATCTCTGGTGAATTCGCTCTCCAGTATATTGCCGCGCTGGAAATTTACCCGTTGCCGGACCGCGTTGCTCAGCTGGTAATACGGCGCCCGATGGTCGAAATAGCGGTCTCTGTAAAGGATGTCGTTGCCGCGGAACGAGTTGCGTCCGTAGCGGGCCTGGCGCGCTTTCTCCAGGTTGATGTTGCTGATATCGACGGCATCGATGCGTGCCTCGTTTGCCTCCATGCCGCACTCGGCCAGGCACATTGCCAGGGTATAGGGTTCTTCGCCGCTGGAGCACGGCACGCTGAGTATGCGCAGAACCGCGGCTCCCGGTCTGTCGGGTACCCATTCATTGCGGAGCCAGTCACTGAGCGCCCGGAACGCGTTTGGATCGCGAAAGAACCAGGTCTCCGGAATGACGACCGCTTCTATCAGGGCGTCGAGCTCGGTATCGGAGCGGGTCACGATGTCCCGATACTCGTTCACTGTTTCGATGCTGCAGGCGCGCATGCGCTGCTCGACGGCACGCGCGACGGTGCTGCTGCCCACCGTTGCGCTGTGCAGCCCCATGCGCTGTTGCAGGAGTTGTTCGATACGATGCTGCGGCATCTACGCCACCGTCGCGGCGAAGAGCTGTGACTGCAGGTTATCGGGCAGCAGCTCGGCCACGCTGATGCTGCGCACCACACCCTGGCTGGAATGGGCCGCCTGACCAAGAAATGGCGCCGCGTCCACCTTGACGCCCGTGTCAGCGAACGCAGACTCTTCTATCCGCAGCGTTTCGGTCACGGCCTCTGCCAGCAGGCCAAGCGTGCCGGCGGCACCATTGGCGCCTGAAAACGGCACCAGTATTATCCGCGTGGTGAGAGAGTTCCTGCATCGCTCGCGATTGATCAACTGGCACAAGTCTATAACGGGCACATGCTCACCGCGGTAATTGAGCAGACCGGCAACATAGTCCGGCGTGCTTGCCAGTGGTTCCAGTCGAACCCGCGGCGTCACCTCCACCACATCCCGGGCGGGGATTGCGTAACGGCTGTTGCCCAGCTGGAATAGCAGCATCAGCATAGTCAGGCTAGGCGTTGACCTGGAAATGGGAAGCGCCGTCTTGCAGTCGCAACGCTGCTTCGTTGAGTTGCATAATCGCGCCGTTCGACTGGCGTAGCGATTCTGCTGTCTGTTGCGCCGCTTCACTGAGCTGGACAATCGCATCGCGAATCTGCTGTCCGCCCTGCGCCTGTAAGCTGACCGTTTCGTTCACTTCTTCGAAACGCGGAATCAGGGCGTCTACCTGCTCGATAATGTGGGCCAGCTGCGAGCCGACCTGGCGTACGTCGTCAACGCCGCGGCGCACCTCTTCCGAGAATTTCTCCATGCCCATGACGCCGGCGGAGACCGCCGACTGCATTTCCTTGACCATCTGTTCGATATCCCAGGTCGCCACCGCGGTCTGATCGGCCAGGCGGCGGATTTCGGTCGCGACCACCGCAAACCCCACTCCGTATTCGCCGGCTTTTTCGGCCTCGATAGCGGCGTTGAGTGACAGCAGGTTGGTCTGGTCGGCGACGCGGTTGATGGTGGTGACAACAGTATTGATATTGCCGGCTTTCTCGCTGAGCACTGCCAGTTTTGAACCGATGGATTCACTTGCTTCGACCATCTGGTGCATGGTGGTTTCCATATGCTGCAGGGAGGAACGCCCGGCGTTGGCTCCTTCCGAAGTTCTCCAGGCCACCTCGGTAACATCGTTCATGGTCTTTACGAGATCTTTGGAGGTGGCCGTGATCTGGGTTACGGTCGCCTTGATCTGGTTGGTGGTTGCTGCCTGTTCGGTGGCGGTCGCTTCCTGCTGCTTGGCTGTCGCCGCAATCTGGGTAGCCGAAGAAGTCACCTGCACGCCGGACTGCTGGATGCGGGCCACCAGCGAGTTGAGGCTGTCGAGCATCTTCTGGATGCCGGCGGCCAACTGGGAGATGACGTCCTGGTCGCGGTACACCATGATCTGACCGGTCAGATCGCCTTTTGCGGCCATGGCGACTACTTCCTGGATCAGTTCGACCTTGCCTTTTATGTCCTCCGCAGCCTGGCGCTCGCGTTCGATAATATCGCGGACTTGCTGGGTCATGGTGTTGAAGGCGTTGGCGAGGATGTGGAATTCTTTCAACGCGCGGCCGTTCACGCTGATTTCGGTGTCGCCCCCGGCTACCCGTTTCATCTCTCCGATCATGGTTTTCACCGGCTGGAACAGAAAACGGTTCAGAATCAGGATGGCGATCAGCAGGGCCGCACCGATAAGGGCGACAACAGCCGCGGTCGTGGCGTCGCGCGTTTGCGCGGTGGCACGGTACAGACCGGCGAAGTCATCCAGCACCACCAGGGCCATTAGCGGTGATCCGTCGCTGCTGTGCACCTGGAGGCTGACCTCGTGCACTGAGCTGCTCGTGTTCTGCCACTCTCCGGCCTCGAACAGAACGGTCCCGGACAGCGAGTGCATGCGCAGCGGCAGATCCGTGAGTTCGGCAACCGATTGCAACGAAACAACGGGGTCAAACCGAATCTCCAGGTAACCGGCTGCCGATTTCTCACCGAGGGGCCGGATAACGGAGTAGCGCGGCCCCGGTTCGGCAAGCCACAGTCCCGCAGCGGGTTGGTCGGGAGCGGCGTTGGCCAGCAGGGGGCTGTCCTGGATCTCGCCCTGACCGGCGCCCATGAGGGGTTGCCGGTCCCGGTTGTAGAGTCGCACCGACAGCGGCCTGAGGTTCGGCAGGTTTGTATTGAGGGTTGCTTCGAGCAGCTTGGCCAGCGTCGGGTTGGCGGTGCCGGCCGGCGCTTCGGCCAGATAGGTCCCAAGACCGGGCTGGCGGCCGATGGCCTTGACCGCGGCGGCCGCCAGCTGATCGCTGTCCAGCTCCAGCCTGGTGAGTGCGGCGTCGGTAGCCACGTCGAGGATGCGTGCAACCGCCCTGGTCTGCGACTGCACCGCCGCTTTGCGGTACTCCGATTCGGAGACGAAGGAAAAGGCGACTGCAACAATCCCCACTACCAGTAACACGCTTACCGTTAATGCCTTGAGTGAAAACTTTTCGATCCGCATGGCCAGCTCTCGTTGTTGTGTCGGGCAGACCGGTTCCGGCCTGTGTCGAAGCGATTAACCGGGCGGCTGCAAAATGCTTGCCATGACCGGCAGGCGACCTGACTGCGGAACTCGAACACCACGGGGCAGCGGCCGAGGGCCGCTCGTTGCGGTCGAATATTCATAACATATTAATAAGTATTAAAAAGATTGCTTTCGCTTGGGCGCTGGCGCAGCTTTGTGAGCAGGAAGGAAGGCCGCGCGACCCGCTCCGGCACAGGCTCAATTTGGCGTTCTGTGTGCCGCTAAGCCTTGTACCGACAAAAATTTGTCATAAGCACGGGGTCGAGATGTCCAGGTCAATCGCAAAACTCGCTGTCTGGTGGCTGTCGCTGGCCACCGCCAATCTGGTCATCGCCGACTCTTACCGGACCATCCCGATGAATCAGAAACGACTTGCCACCTACTACGTCGAGGCGAACATGCACGGCAGCGGTGACGTCGAGTTCATGGTCGACACCGGCGCCGGGTACACCACCATTAACGAATTCACTCTGGAACGCCTGGTGCAGGCAAACAACGCCGAGTACGTGGGCGAACTGACCGGCGTACTGGCAGACGGCACCCAGCACCGGCTGCCGGTATATCGCATCAAGCGCCTGGTGCTGGGAGACGACTGCGTGCTGGACAATGTCGAAGCCGCGGTATTCCCCCAGAACACGCGTATGCTGCTCGGCTTGACCGCCCTGGAAAAGGCTGCGCCTTTTGTGTTTTCCACCAATCCCCCCAGCCTCAGCCTGAGCAACTGCGGTACTGCCTCGGGTTGATAGCCTAGGGAACTTCTGATTAATTCGCTTCTCGTCATCCCGGCGCATGCCGGGATCCAGTGAATTCAACGCTATGGATTCCGGCATGCGCCGGAATGACGGATTAATCAGAGGTACACTAGCGCACGCATCTACTTGCGCTTGCACACCACCTGATCGAAAATACCCGC
>CBDTYI010000216.1:0-5157 GCA_965364565.1 uncultured Gammaproteobacteria bacterium
TGTCTTCGAGCCGGCCACCCACGGAGACGCCGATGCCGGCTGGATCTGCATGATCAGCGCCGAAAAGTAGCTGTGTCGCGCCGGCCGGTTGGCCGGCGCGCCCGGACCTTCCACTCCCCACGACGGCAAGCTCCCTGCGCGGATTCTGCGGCCAGCCAGCACGCCGCCGCCCGGTCAGCGTTTGCGGGTATTGACAAACCAACTGGTATGTAATAAAAAGTAAACGTTCACTAACATAGCGAGGTGCGATATGGCTGATTTCGACCTGGAACTCGATGCGCGCGGGCTGAACTGTCCTCTACCGATATTGCGGGCAAAAAAGAGCATCCAGAGCCTCAATGCCGGGCAGGTGCTGCGTATCGTTGCCACCGATCCCGGCTCGGTGAAGGACTTCGAGGCTTTCTGCAAACAGACCGGAAACCTGTTGCTGGCGTCTCAACAGCTGGGTGGTGAGTATCAGTTTGATATTCGCAAAGGCTGAGCGCGGGGTGCCCGGGTCAATAAGCATCAGCGGTGCAAAGCCAGCGCTGACGCGGCTGTCCGGGGGGCGCCGCTGGCAGGCGCTGGGGTGGAATATGGCCGGCGGGGACGCATCGGCCAGGCCCTGCAGCGTATCCTGCGGGAGGCAGACCTCGATGTGCAGCGGGCTGCCATTGCCGGGTGGTGCGCCCGTTTCCTGGTCGGTAATCGCGCCTGCGCGCTGCAAACGGACGCCCACGCCGGAGCCGGGGTGGTGCGCCCGAGTTGCACAGCAGTGGTAGCCTGAGACAGGCACGCTGTGGCCAAGCGGCTGAAAGCCAGCGAACGGCGCGCGACCATATTGGCGGTCGCCAAGGTGCTGTTTTCCGACAAGGGCTACCACGGGGTGTCGGTCGATGAGATCGCCAGGCGTCTCGGTGTCAGCCCTGCCATTCTGTATCGCCACTTTGCCTCCAAGGAGGCGCTCTACGAAGAAGTTCTGAACCAGATCGCCTGCAAGCGCGAGAGCTATGTCGAGGTGGTGGTCAACAGCGATGGCAGCTTCGGTGACGTGCTCAGAGGTATCACACACATCTACATCGCGAGCGTGTCCCGAGACCCGGACTACCTGCGCATGGAACTGCAGAGCGCGCTGGAGGGCGGCGACGCGACGCGCCAGTTCTTCGAAAACCGCTGGCGTCCGTTCACCGATCTGATCGAGTACAGCCTCAAGGAGCTGGCCGGCCAGAACCGCATCGGCCCCGTCAACGGTGCGGTCGCGGCACTGCTGTTTCAAGGCATGATTCGCGAGGCCCTGTACGCCAAGTGCATCAATCGTTCGCCGCGCTACCGCGACATGGATCTGGACGCGCTGGTCGAGCACCTGATCGGGCTGTTTTTTCGCGCCGTCGGCTACGTTGAGCCGCTGCAGTCGGGCATGCCGCGCGGCTGAAGCGGCCCGCTGCCGGTCACCGGTGGCAGGGTTTATCTGTCAAAATATCGGCGCTTCGGTCGCTAAGTACCTTGCAGAGCAAAGATATTAGCCTAATCGAATAATCTAACTATGTGAAAAGCCTGGTAAATCGGGAAAGCGACGGTATAATGCGCGAGGTCGCCTGGTTGGCACAGGCTATGCGAACGTAAAGGATTATGAAAAACAAAAACCTGATTGCACACCCAACCCACGCCCCGCATCCGGGCCGGCGCAGCTTCCTGCAGACCTGCCTGGGCACCAGCGCCGCACTCGCCGCGCCCTCGCTGTGGGCCTCGGTACACCGGGCCCCGGAGCGTACGCTCAGCTTCAGGAACCTGCACACCGGGGAAAAGCTGCGCACCACATTCTGGGCGGAAGGCGATTACATCCGCGAAGAGCTCAAGGCCGTCAACCGGGTGTTACGCGATCACCGCTCCGGGGATGTGCACGCCATGGATCCCAAGCTGCTGGATCTGCTGTACCTGCTGCAGCAGTCCGTGGCGGTAAAGGGGGCGTTCCACATCATTTCCGGCTATCGCTCGCCGGCCACCAACAAGCAACTCGGTGCGAGGAGCAGCGGGGTGGCCAAGAAAAGCCTGCACATGCAGGGCAAGGCCATCGATATCCGCTTGCCCGGTTGCGAGTTGAAGCAGTTGCGGGAGGCGGCGCTGGCGCTGCAGGCGGGTGGGGTAGGCTACTACCCGAAATCCGATTTCATCCATGTCGATACCGGCCGCGTGCGGCGGTGGTAGATTCGGTCCCGACCGGATTCAGGCTGCAATCCGGTATTTGCCGGGCCTGATCCCCTCCAGGGTCCAGTCGCCGACCCGGTAACGAATCAGGCGCAGAGTGGGATAACCGATATGCGCCGTCATACGGCGCACCTGGCGATTGCGCCCCTCCGAAATCGTCAGGCTGAGCCAGGATGTCGGTATGTGCCTGCGTTCCCGGATCGGCGGCACCCGCTCCCATACCTGCGGCGGTTCGATCAGCCGCACCTGCGCCGGTCGGGTCGGACCGTCCTTCAGCGCGACACCGGCACGCAGACGTTCCAGGTCTTGTTCCTGGGGTATGCCTTCCACCTGCACCCAGTATTCCTTGCCTTTGCCGTAGCGGGGATTGGCGATGCGCTGCTGCAGTCGGCCGTCGTCGGTCAGTATCAGCAGCCCTTCGCTGTCGTAGTCGAGGCGCCCGGCGGGGTAGACGGTCCTGATGTCGATGAAATCGGCCAGGGTGCGTTTGTCGCCTGAGCTGCTGAACTGCGACAGGACCCGGAACGGCTTGTTGAACAGCACAATCATGGCGTGCGCGGAAGGTACACCAGCCGGTACGCTGCCAGGCCGAGCAGCCAGCCAGTCACGACGTCCAGCAGGTGGTGCTGGTGTACCAGCACCACCGACACCGACAGCAGCACCGCCCACAGCGACAGTCCCAGCTGGATGACAGTGCGCGGGCCGGCGTGCAGCAGCGCGGCGATGCACAGCGCCGCGCAGGCGACGTGCAGGGACGGCACCAGATTGTAGGGCCGGTCGAGTGCGTAGAGGGTCTGATACACCGCATCGTAGCCGGGCACCTGAGCCGCGCGCTGGAAACCCGGCTCGGCGGGCAGCAACAGGAAGACGGCAGCCGCCACCAGGATCACCGCCACCATAGCACGCGCCAGGGCGGCGAGCCCGTGGCGCCTCAACAGCAGAGGCGGAAGCAGGAACAGGCCCAGGATGGAAGCGTAGACGTAGATCATGGCCGGCACGAACGGAATGGCCATTTCCCAGTCGAGATACAGCCGGTAGTGTCGGGGACGGTGCGCGGTAAACCAGTTGAGGCTGAAATAGACCACCGCGAACAGCGTGGCGACCGGGATCGCGAGGCGCAGATAGGCGCACCAGTCCGTGGCGCCGCGATCGCCGCCAGGGTCCGGTGCCGCAGGCCGGTCTACCGGATTGACCTGGCGTTCGGCGCGGGTCACTTCTTGTCGAATAGCAGGGGAACCACGTCCGTGAACTGGCTCGCGAAATGCACCGTCAAGCCTTCGCGGATGTAGTCCGGTATCTCCTCAAAATCGCCGCGATTAGCCTCCGGCAGGATCAACTCGCGGATGTTGGCGCGCCGCGCCGCAATCACTTTTTCACGGATGCCGCCGACCGGCAGCACCTGACCGGTCAAGGTCAGCTCGCCCGTCATGGCGATGTTGCGCACCGGCTTGCGGCGCCTGGCCAGTGACAGCAGGGCGCTGGCCATGGTGATACCGGCGCTGGGGCCGTCCTTGGGTGTGGCGCCGGCCGGCACGTGCAAGTGCAGCAGCGAGTTTTCAAAGAAATCCGGCGAGGCGCCCAGACGCTCGGCGTTAGCCAGCACGTAGCTGTAGGCAATCTCGGCCGATTCCTTCATCACGTCGCCGAGCTGACCGGTCAGCTTGAAGCCGCGGCTGAAGCTGTGGATACGGGTCGCCTCTATGCTCAGCGTCGCGCCGCCCATGGCGGTCCAGGCCAGCCCGGTGACGACACCGACGCCGGCAAGACGTTTCTCCTTGGCGAAGACCGGTTTGCCCAGATACTCCTCCACATCTCTGGCGCGCACATGAATGGGCGTCTTTTCACCTTCCAGGATTTTCACCACCGCCTTGCGCGCAATGGTGCCCAGGTATTTCTCCAGGCGCCGCACCCCGGCCTCGCGTGCATAGTCCTCGACAATGCGGCGCAGCGCCGCCTGGTCGATGCGCAACTGACCGCGTGGCTTCAGCCCGGCGCGTTCCAGTTGCCGCGGCAACAGGTGGTTGCGGGCGATTTCCAGTTTCTCGCTGGCCAGGTAACCCGACAGCTGGATCACTTCCATACGGTCGAGCAGCGGGCCGGGGATGGTATCGAGCTGGTTGGCGGTACAGATGAACAGCACCTTGGACAGGTCGAACGGGACGTCCAGGTAGTGGTCGAGGAAATCGGCATTCTGCTCCGGGTCCAGCACCTCCAGCAGCGCGGAAGCCGGATCGCCGTGGTAGGAGGCACCGACCTTGTCGATCTCGTCCAGCATGATGACCGGGTTGGCCGATTCGGTATCCTTGATTGCCTGGATGAACTTGCCCGGCATGGCACCGATGTAGGTGCGTCGGTGGCCCTTGATCTCCGCCTCGTCGCGCATGCCGCCGAGAGAGAAGCGGAAAAACCGGCGCCCCAGCGAGCGCGCAATGGAGCGGCCCAGCGAGGTCTTGCCTACGCCCGGCGGTCCGACAAACAGCAGGATCGACCCCGATACTTCGCCTTTCATGATGCCGACGCCGATGAATTCCAGGATACGCTGCTTGATGTCCTGCAGTCCGTCGTGGTCTTCGTCCAGTATCTGTTTGGCCTGTTTCAGGTCCAGCTGGTCCTCGGTGTGCCTGCCCCAGGGCAGCTGGGTCAGCCAGTCGAGGTAATTGCGGGTGGTGGCGTATTCCGGGGAGCCGGTTTCCAGCACCGAGAATTTCTCCATCTCCTCCTCGATACGTTTGCGGGCAGCATCCGGCAGCTGCAGTGCCTCTATGCGCTCGCGGAACTTGTCCACCTGGGCCGTGCGGTCGTCCTTGGAAATGCCGAGTTCCTTCTGGATCACCTTCAGCTGCTCGCGCAAAATGTGCTCGCGCTGGTGCGCCTGCATTTCTTCATCGACCTGGCTGCGGATGTGTGCCTGCGCCTTGGCCAGTTCCAGCTCCTTGTTGATCAGCGCGTGGACGCGTTCCAGACGCGGCAGCA
>CBDTYI010000217.1:0-5140 GCA_965364565.1 uncultured Gammaproteobacteria bacterium
CGGCCTTGAGCGCGAAGCCGTTGCCGTCCGGATAGCGGGCCAGGTCCGGAAACTGCGCCTGCAGCGCTTGCAGCACCCGCGGGCTCGGACCGAGCGGATTCTCGTTGGACGCCAGCTTGACCGCGTTGCGAATGCCGTACTCGCGCTCCAGTTCGCTGAGCGGTTTGCCCGGTGTGTAGGGACGCAGAGCCTGAACGCCGGGCGCAGCCAGTTGCGGGACGGTTTGTGTCATGTCAAAGCGCTTCCAGTCGGACCAGACACGCTCGGCGTGCCCGCGACAGCCCGTTGATTGCGAGGCTGATCAAAATTCACTGGGATAGGAACCCAGCACCTTGAGCAGCGACGCCTGCGACTGCAGCTCCTGCAAGGCAGCCGCCACGTTTGCGTCCTCGCGGTGTCCTTCAATGTCCAGAAAGAATACGTAATCCCATTTGCTGACGCGCGATGGCCGCGATTCGATCTTGGTCATGCTCACGCCGTGGCGCGCGATTGGCTCCAGCAACGCATACAGCGCGCCCGCCTGGTTGTGAACCGCCACCAGCAGCGATGTCTTGTCGCGCCCGCTCGGGCCCACGTTCTGGTTCCCTATCACCAGAAAACGCGTCGTGTTGTTCGGGTCGTCCTCGATGTTGGCGACCAGGACAGTGAGGCCGTACATCTCGGCTGCAGTGTCGCTGGCGATGGCAGCGATGGATGGGTCCGCGGCCGCCAGGCGCGCGGCCTCGGCGTTGCTGCTCACCGCCACGCGCTCGGCGTTGGGCAGATTCGCGTCCAGCCACTCGCGGCACTGCGCCAGCGCCTGCTGATGCGCCCTGACGCTGCTCACCTGTTGCAGCGCCGGTGCGCTGCTGAGCAGCTGGTGGTGAATGGGCATTTCCACATCACCGCAGATCTTCAGCGACGAGCGTGCGAACATGTCCAGGGTGTGGTTGATGGCGCCTTCGGTGGAGTTCTCCACCGGCACCACGCCGAAATCGGCACTGCCCGCCTCCACTTCGCGAAAGATCTCGTCGATCGCGGCAAGTGGCTTGAACTCCACCGAATGGCCGAAGTGTTTCACCGCGGCGGCCTGGGTGTAGGTACCCTCCGGGCCGAGGTAGGCAATGGTGAGCGGCTGCTCCAGCGCCAGGCAGGCCGACATGATTTCGCGGAACAGGCGCGCCACTTCATCGTCACTCAGCGGGCCCGTGTTGCGCTGGCGAACCCGTCGCAGCACCTCGGCTTCCCGTTCCGGACGGTAGAAATCCGCCTCGCCGCCACCGTCCTGTTTGACTTCGGCGATCTGTTTGGCACAACTGGCCCGCTCGGTCAGCAGCGCCTGAAGCTGCTCGTCCAGGGCATCGATGCGCGCGCGCAGTTGCTCGAGTTTCGAGTCAGCCATGAGCGGACGATCTGCCTAACCCGTATTTCTCACGGGGATCCCGGATGCTGGCGCCGGGCTCGTGTGTTTGCGCGCCGTTCTGGAGCGAAAGTGGTAGCCACTGCTACCACTTGAGTGAAGAGCAAGTGCAAGCGCGCGAGAACAAGCCGGCGCCGGGATAGGCTTGCGCTGAAAATACCCTGTTTCTCGTTTAGTCACAAAGCGCTTCATACCTTCAATACCTTGTGTCACTCGTCCGCCGCCCCGTGAGAAATGCGGGTTAAAGCACCCGCACTGCGCGCACGCCCGCGGTTGCGGAAATCCGCTCCACGCAGTCCGAACCGATTTCGCTCTCGACATCGACCAGCGTGTAGGCCAGTTCGCCGCGCGACTTGTTGAGCATGTCGATGATATTCAGGCCGGCGTCGGCCAGTGCGGTCGAAATCTGACCCAGCATGTTGGGCACGTTTTCATTGACCACCGCCAGGCGATAGCCCGCGTAGCGCTTCATGTACACTTTAGGGAAGTTGACCGAATTGCGAACATTGCCGTTTTCGAGGTAGTCGCGTATCTCCTCGGCAACCATCACGGCGCAGTTATCCTCCGCTTCCCGGGTGGAGGCACCCAGGTGCGGGAGAGTGATCACGCGCGGGTGATCCTTAAGCCCGTTGCTGGGAAAATCGCACACATAGGCGTACAGCTTGCCATCGTCGAGGGCCTTGACCGCCGCCGCGTCGTCGATGATTCCGTTGCGGGAAAAGTTCAGCAGTACCACGCCGTCTTTCATGGAACGCAGACGTTCCTCGTTTATCATGTGACGCGTGGCATCCACCAGCGGCACGTGGAAGGTGACGAAATCACTGCGCGTCAACAGGTCGTCGATGCCGGTTGCCTGCTCCACATCCGATGACATTTTCCAGGCGCTCTGCACCGTGATGTCGGGATCGTAGCCGATCACCTTCATGCCCAGCGCGGTTGCCGCATTCGCCACCAGCACCCCGATCGAACCCAGACCGATGACGCCCAGGGTGCGGCCGGGCAGTTCCATACCGGCGAATTGTTTCTTGCCCGCTTCCACCTGTTTACTGATTGCCGCATCATCCCCATTCAGACCACGGGCGAACGCCCAGCCCTGACACAGGTTGCGCGCCGCCATCAGCATGCCGGCCAGCACCAGTTCCTTGACGGCATTGGCATTGGCGCCCGGCGCATTGAATACCGGAACGCCGCGCTTGCTCATCTTGTCGACCGGGATGTTGTTGACCCCGGCACCGGCGCGCCCGATGGCCCGCACCGAGGCAGGAATCTCCATGTCGTGCATGTTGGCGGATCGCACCAGGATGGCGTCCGGGTGCTGGATCTCGGAGGCGACTTCGTAGCTTTCGCGCGGCAGCCTTTCCAGACCGGCAACCGAGATGTTGTTCAGAGTGAGAATCTTGTACATAAGTTTTTAAACCTGTTAGCCACGGAAGACACGAAAAACACGGAATTATTGATTAATCGCTTCGCCTGGACGCGTTTTGCGTTAACAAATTCCGTGCTTTCCGTGTATTCCGTGGCCGTCTTTTATCCGAATCAACCGTGGCGTTTCTCGAAGTCCGCCATGAAATCGATCAGCGCGTTCACGCCTTCCTCCGGCATTGCATTATAGATGCTCGCGCGCATGCCACCGACCGAGCGATGCCCTTTCAGAGTGACCAGTCCCGCCTGTTTGGCCTGCTCGAGAAAACTCGCATCCAGGTTCGGATCGGCCAGCGTAAATGGCACATTCATCCAGGAGCGACAGTCGGGATCGACCGGGTTGCTGTAGAAAGCCGAGCCGTCGATGGCGCCGTACAATTTGTGCGCCTTGGCGTGGTTGACGCGCGCCATCGCCTCCAGGCCACCGTTGTCCTTCAGCCAAGCGAACACCAGACCGGCCAGGTACCAGGCATAGGTGGGCGGCGTGTTATACATGGAGCCGTTGCCCGCGTGGGTGGCATAGTCAAACATGACCGGCTGGCCGTCCACCGGCTGCCCGATCAGATCCTCTCGCACAATCACCACCGTCAGGCCGGCCGGACCGATATTCTTCTGCGCGCCGGCATAGATCACGCCATAGCGGCTCACGTCGATGGGCCGCGACAGGATGGTGGATGACATATCGGCCACCAGCGGCACAGCGCCGACATCGGGAATCCAGTGAAACTCCACACCACCGATGGTTTCGTTCGGCGTGTAGTGCACATAGGCGGCCTGACCATCCAGCTGCCATGCGGCGGGATCCGGAATGGTGGTGAATTTCTCCGCCTCCGAACTGGCCGCGACATTGACGTTGCAGTAGCGCTTCGCCTCGGCAATCGCCTTTTTGCTCCACGAGCCGGTGTTGATGTAATCGGCCTTGCCGTTGCCG
This sequence comes from uncultured Gammaproteobacteria bacterium, assembly GCA_965364565.1. Taxonomy (GTDB): domain Bacteria; phylum Pseudomonadota; class Gammaproteobacteria; order DSM-19610; family DSM-19610; genus Thiogranum. The sequence goes on from CBDTYI010000217.1 coordinate 3,753, forward strand.
CGCAGCAGGTTGATCGGGACCATCGCAAACTGGCTGGAGGCACCGCCCTGCAGGAACAGGACCTTATACTCGGCCGGGATTTTCATCAGCTCACGCAGGTCGGTCTCGGCCTGCTCGGCAATGGACATAAACTCCTTGCCGCGGTGACTCATCTCCATCACCGACATGCCACTGCCACGCCAGTCCACCAGTTCATCGCGCGCCCGCTCCAGTACCGGCGCGGGCAAGGCCGCCGGACCGGCACTGAAGTTATACACTCTCGTCATTGCTACCGCTCCTGGAACATCAAAACTATTCGGCCTGCCCGCCATCCTCATCGGACTGCAGGTCATCTTCGTCGTCCTGCACCTCGACGATGCGCTCGACACCGACCAGTTTCTCGCCGTTGTGCAGACTGATGAGTCGCACACCCTGGGTGTTGCGACCCAGCACCGAAATCTCCTGCACCCGGGTGCGCACCAGCGTGCCGCCATTGCTGATCAGCATGATCTCGTCTTCGTCCTGAACCAGCACAGCGCCGACCACTTCACCGTTACGCTCGGAGCTCTGAATGGAAATCACACCCTGGCCACCGCGACCGTGCACCGGGTAATCGGCCACCAGGGTGCGCTTGCCGTAACCGTTCTCGGTCGCCGTCAGCACCGATCCCTCCTCGACGATGATGAGCGCAATCACGCGCTGCCCGGCCGCCAGGCGGGTGCCGCGCACCCCGCAGGCGGTACGCCCCATGGGACGCACGTCGCTTTCCTTGAAGCGGATCGCCTTGCCGGTATTGGTGAACAGCATGACATCACGGGTGCCGTCGGTCACTGCCACATTTACCAGAAAGTCATCGTCACGCAGGTCGACGGCGATGATGCCGTTGGTCCGCGGCCGCGAGAAATCCGCCAGCGGCGTCTTCTTGACCGTGCCCTGCGCAGTCGCCATGAACACGAACCGATCCTCGGGGAATTCGCGCACCGGCAGCACCGCGTTGATACGTTCCCCTTCTTCGAGCGGCAGCAGATTGACGATCGGTTTACCGCGCGCGGCACGCCCCGCCTGCGGCAACTGATACACCTTCAGCCAGTAGGCCTTGCCACGGCTGCTGAAACACAAGATGGTATCGTGGGTGCTGGCGATAAACAGCTTGTCAATGAAATCCTCTTCCTTGACCCGGGTGGCGGCCTTGCCCCTGCCGCCGCGCCGCTGGGCGCGGTAGTCCGACAGCGGCTGGGACTTCGCGTAGCCCGAATGGGACAGCGTCACCACTACGTCCTCTTCGGTAATGAGGTCTTCCAAAGTAAGATCGAGGTGGTCGGCAAGGATCTCGGTGCGCCGCTCGTCACCGAACTGCTCACGCACCTCGATCAGCTCGTCGCGGATCACCTGCATCAGACGGTCGGGGT
>CBDTYI010000218.1:0-5138 GCA_965364565.1 uncultured Gammaproteobacteria bacterium
GGTGCTTTGTTTGACTTGAGCCTAATGCAGGCGGTAGCTTAATCACTGGGCTCGGTCACAGCTAGACAAAATATTGAATATCCCTATGAAAAAAGTTTGATTTGGGGGGCTGTCCCGGAGCCACCGGGATGGGCCGGAAAATTTAATAATATCAATCACAAAGCGAGTGTAATAACGCCATGAGGATCGTTCTTCTCGGGGCCCCCGGGTGTGGAAAGGGCACACAGGGTCACCGTCTGTCCAGGCACTACAAGATCCCGGAAATTTCTACCGGTGACCTGCTGCGCGAGGCAGTTGCCGCCGGCACACCGCTGGGACGGGCCGCCAAGGCGGTCATGGACGCCGGGCAACTGGTTTCCGACGAAATCGTCCTGGGCGTCATCCGCGAGCGGTTGACGCGCTCCGACGCACGCAAAGGGTTTGTGCTGGACGGTTACCCGCGCAATGCGGTGCAGGCCGAACAGCTCGATGAGCTGCTCGATCAGCTCGGTCAGCCCATCGACCTGGCGGTGCTCATCGATGTAGACGTCGACCTGATCATGCAGCGATTACTGGGCCGGCGCAGCTGCGTGAGCTGCGGTGCGTCCTACAATATTTTTTTCGCGCCGCCGAAAATGGACGACCGCTGCGACGAATGCGGTGGGCGACTCAAGCAGCGCGCTGACGACAACGAAGAGATCATCGGCAACCGCTTGCGCACTTACGAGATGCAGACCACGCCGGTCATCGAACGCTACCGGGAGCAGGGCCGCCTGCGCGTGGTGCAGGGCAGCGGCGCTATAGAGGATGTGTTCAAGGCGGTGGTCAATGTCATCGAGGAGGCCCGGCCGTCATTCCACAGCCGGGATCGCTCCGCGGCGATCCGGCGCGCCGTGGTGCGCAAGCTGCTCGAACAGCGCGAAGTGGAGGCGCAGCCGGCCGTCGGTGAGCAGGCGCCGCCGCAACGGCAGCGCGAAGAGGAGGCACAGCCGGTGCCCAAGCAACAGGCAGCGCCGGGCGCCCGGCGTGCCGTTGCCGACAAGCCTTCCGTTGCAGCGAAAAAGAAGGGTGCTGCCGCCAAAAAAGCCGCGCCGAAAGACAAGACACCTGTCGGCAAGAAGGCGGCGTTGAAAAAGCAGGCCGCTGCCAAGAAGAAAGGGACAGCGAAGAAGAAGGCGGCCACCAGCAAGAAGGCGGTGGTCAAGAAGAAGGCTGCCGTCAGGAAGAAGACAGCGGCGAAAAAGAAAATTGCCACCGGGAAGAAAAGCGTGGCGAAAAAGAAGGTGGCCGCGAAAAAGAAGGTGGCTGCGAAAAAGAAGGTGACGGCGAAAAAGAAAGTGGCTGCTAAGAAGAAGGTGGCGGTGAAGAAAAAGCCGGCGTCAAGGGCGGCCGTGAAAAAGAAGGTTGCTGCCAGGAAAGCGCCGGCGCGCAAGAAGGCCGCGACCCGCAAGGTGGTGACAAAGAAAAAAGCGCACGGCGGCAGGAAAGCGGGAAAAAAAACCGGCAAGAAGCGCTAGCGCGCATGTCAATGCGTCGTTGCGCCCGGAGCGTAGTTGTGATCTTGAGGTCATAAACGCGGGGCACTGACCAAGAGTCGGGTCGGTCGGCCATCCGGCTAACCCCGTAGGTTGGGCTGAGCATCGCGAAGCCCAACGGTCACATCAGAGGTCCCGGAGATCTTACGATTCCCGCCCGTCCGGCGTCTCGACATCAGTCGTCTGTGGTGTGGTTCTGTTGGGCTTCGCTGCGCTCAGCGCCAACCTACGCCGCTGGGTCGTCGGGAGGCGGCTGTCCCGGCGCGCGGATTACAGATCGCCCGCCAGCCCCGGTATGCTGCGGCCCAGGTCCAGGGGCAGGTCATCGAGGCAGGCGTGCGCCGTTCCTTCCCCCGGCAGCCAGGCGCTGCGGCGGTTTCCCAGCACGATTTCGTAGCAGCCCAGCTGGCCCCAGCCGCTGGCGGTTTGCTGGCTGGCCAGCATGAATTCCCAGTACCGGGTCAGTGTTTCGCCGAACTGGCGGATGATGGTGGCGCGGTGGCGGCAGAAGCGCTGTCCCCAGCTTTCCAGGCTTTTCTGCCAGTGCGCCGAACAGTCTTCCAGCTGCAATATACGCAGGTCGGTACATTCCAGCGCGGCACCCAGATCGGACAGCAGGGGCAGGGCGTGCCAGGACGGTAACTGGTTCTGCAGCCAGCGGTTACTGAGCATGACGCCCCTGCTGCGGCCACTCATCTGCAGCCAGGCAAAGCCGTCGTCGCGCAGCAGGTTGCCCAGACGCCGAAACAGCGCCGCGTAGCCGGAGGGCGGGCACTGTTCCAGCAGTCCGCCGGCCAGGATACGGTCGAACGGACCGCGGCAGCGTTTCAGGCTGCCGGCGCGCGCGTGTATCCGGCCCTGCAGGCCACGCCGGCGCGCCTCCGCCTGCAGATGGTGGAGTTGCTCCGGTGTCTTGCAGAAGGCGGTGACCCTGAGATTCGCGTGCTGGGCGACGAACAGTGTCAGTGAGCCCCATCCGGCGTCCAGGTCCAGGACGCGCTGACCGCCCTCGAGCCGCAGTTTGGCCAGCAGTCTGCGACACTGGGTGCGCTGGGCCTGCTCGAGGGTGACACCGGGTTCCGAGAACCAGCCGCACGCCTGGAAAAGGTCCTCGCCGAGGCACAGCCGGGAGACCGCCAGGCTGATATCCTGCCAGTGAGGCTGAAGATTTCTCGCGCGCCTGCGCGACACTCGCGCCAGTAGCCGCCGCACCAGGGGAGGATTGTGCAGCAGCCCCGGTTTCGCTAACTTGGGCAGGAGCGTCTGGACCAGCCTGGGGAGCTGATGGGTGTCCATGTCCCAGTCACCGCGCACATAGCTGGCACCCAGATTCATTTCAGGATGTTTTAGAATGGCCGGCAGTGCTTCCGGTTTACGCACATGCCACTCGACCAGCGGACCACCATGACCGAAACAATACAGCGTATTATCGGGCTGATAGATTTTCAGCTGGATGTTTTTTGCGCGTTCTTCTAGCGTGCTCAAGTCCATGCAGGTCGACCTGACAATTATCGTTATTCTCAAGACGCGATCTCGTCTAAACCATAGTCCGGCGCTCAGGGCTTGTAAAGGAGACGTTGCAGGCACATGAAAGTGGACCCGACAGCCGGTTGGGTGACCTCCTGGTTGCAGCAATGCCTGTTGCGGCGGGCACCTCAGGATGATCCGCACTCGCCCGTGGTTCTCGCCGCTGCGCTGCTCGCCTACGCACTGGTGGATGTGATGCAGGCGCGCACCGCGTCCGGCTGGCCGGTGTCGCTGGGCATGAGCATCACCGACACCTTGATCGTGATAGTGTTCACCTGGTTGGTGCTGCTGGTTACCGGGCAGCCGGCACGACTGGTGCAGACACTGACGGCGCTGGCCGGCACCGGTACCTTGCTGGGGCTGCTGGGCATGCCGCTGATGCTGCAGGCCAGCCGGGTGCAGCACGGCGGCGAGCCGGGCGCCGCGCTGGTGATGGGGTGGCTGGTGCTGCTGATCTGGAATATTAACGTGCAGGCGCATATTTTCCGCCACGCACTGTCGAGCCGCTACGGTATCGGCCTGCTGGTGGCGGGGCTGCATACCGTCGTGGCCATCGTAGCGCTGAATTATTTGTTCCCACCGGCGGTGGGCTGAGAGGGGCGGGTGCAATGAAGATTCACATACTGGGGGTGTGCGGGACCTTTATGGGTGGTGTCGCGATCCTGGCGCGCGAAGCCGGTTTCGAGGTGCAGGGTTCGGATGCCAATGTGTATCCGCCCATGAGTACCCAACTGGAGGAACAAGGCATCGAGCTGATGCAGGGGTATCGTGCCGAACACCTCGATCCGGCGCCCGACCAGGTGGTGATCGGCAATGCCATGAGCCGGGGTAACCCGGCGGTCGAATACATTCTGGACCAGGGGCTGCGCTACACATCGGGGCCCCAGTGGCTGGCCGAGCACCTGTTGCAGGAGCGCTGGGTGCTGGCCGTGGCGGGCACCCACGGTAAGACCACCACGGCGAGCATGCTGGCGTGGATACTGGAAGCCGCCGGGTTAAAACCGGGTTTTCTGATCGGCGGGGTGCCGAACAATTTCGGTGTCTCGGCGCGCCTCGGCGAGGCGCCGTTCTTCGTCGTGGAAGCGGACGAGTACGATACCGCGTTTTTCGACAAACGCTCCAAGTTCGTGCACTACCGCCCGCGCACTCTGGTGCTGAACAATCTGGAGTTCGATCATGCCGATATCTTTACCGATCTGGCGGCCATCGAGCGGCAGTTCCACCACCTCGTCCGCACTGTGCCCGGTAGCGGCCGACTGCTGGTGAACGCCAATGATGCCAATCTTGCGGATGTGCTCGATATGGGCTGCTGGACACCCGTGGAAACCGTTTCCGTGGGTGCCTTTCCGGGCCAGTGGCAGGCGCGTGCGCTGGCCGAAGACGGCAGCCGCTTCGCGGTGCTGCTGGACGGCAACAGCCAGGGCGAAGTGGCCTGGAATCAACTCGGTGCCCACAACATGCACAATGCACTGTCGGCGATCGCCGCGGCCCGCCACGCGGGCGTGCCGGTGGCCCGCGCCATCGAGGCACTGTGCGACTTCAGCGGTGTGAAACGGCGTCTCGAGGTGCGCGGTGAGGTCAGCGGCGTCACGGTATACGACGATTTCGCCCACCACCCGACGGCCATTGCAACGACGCTGCGCGGGCTGCGCGAGAACCGGCGGGACTCGCGGCTGCTGGCGGTGCTGGAGCCGCGCTCCAACACCATGCGCATGGGCGTGCACCGCGGTGACCTTGCCGCTTCCCTGGCCGAGGCGGATGCCGTCTGGCTGTATCAGCCCGGCGAACTGGACTGGGACCTGCGCGAGGTGGCCGCGACCCTGATCCGGCCGGCGTCGGTCGTGGCAGATCTGGACGAACTGGTGGCTGCGGTTGTCGAGCATGCTCGCCCGGGTGACCGGGTTGTGGTGATGAGCAACGGCGGGTTCGGCGGCATACACGCCAAGCTGCTGGACAGGCTGCAGTCGCACCAGGCGCAGGATGTCGGGGTCAACAAGGCTTAGACGCGGAACACGTGGAAAGAAATTGTTAGCCACGGAAAGCACGGAAAGCACGGAAAGCACGGAAAGCACGGAAAGCACGGAAAGCACGGAAAGC
>CBDTYI010000219.1:0-5090 GCA_965364565.1 uncultured Gammaproteobacteria bacterium
GAGGCCGGCTTCCCGATTGCCAGTCCCGGCGATTTCGAGGCCGTGCAGGCAGTGGCGCGGGCGGTGAAGGATTCCACCGTATGCGGACTGGCGCGCGCCCTGGAGCGCGACATCGACCGCGCCGGTGAGGCGCTGAAAGAGGCGCGCTCGGCGCGTATCCACACCTTCATCGCCACCTCGCCCATCCATATGAAAGAGAAACTGCGCATGCAGCCGGACCAGGTGGTGGAGCAGGCCGTCAAGGCGGTCAGGCGGGCGCGCCAGTACACCGACAATGTCGAGTTCTCGCCCGAGGACGCGGGCCGTTCCGAGCTGGATTTTCTCTGCCGGGTGCTGGAAGCGGTCATCGACGCCGGCGCCACCACGGTCAATATTCCCGATACGGTTGGCTACAACCTGCCGCACCAGTTCGGCGCGCTGAGAAACCTGCGCGAGCGGGTGCCGAACTCCGACAAGGCGGTGTTCTCGGTGCACTGCCACAACGACCTCGGCCTGGCGGTGGCGAACTCGCTGTCGGCGGTGCTCAACGGCGCCCGCCAGGTGGAATGCACCATCAATGGCCTGGGCGAACGCGCCGGCAACGCTTCGCTGGAAGAAGTAGTGATGACGGTGCGCACCCGCAAGGACGTGTTCCCTTGCGAGACGCGCCTGGACACTACCCAGATCGTGCCCTGTTCGCGCCTCGTTGCCAGCATCACCGGTTTTGCGGTGCAGCCCAACAAGGCGATTGTAGGGGCCAACGCCTTTGCGCACGAATCCGGCATCCACCAGGACGGGGTACTGAAGAGCCGCGAGACTTACGAAATCATGCGTGCTCAGGACGTGGGTTGGGCGGCCAACCGCATGGTGCTCGGCAAGCACTCCGGGCGCAACGCCTTCCGCACCCGGCTGGAACAACTCGGTATCAGCCTGGCATCGGAAGAGGCCGTCAACGAAGCCTTCGCGCGTTTCAAGGACCTCGCCGACAAGAAGCATGAAATCTACGACGAAGACCTGCAGGCGCTGGTGACGGAAGCGAACATCGAGGCGGAGAACGAGCGTTTCAAACTGGTCTCGCTCAAGGTCTGTTCCGAAACCGGTGAAACGCCCAACGCCGCCATTACGCTGAGCATCGACGGCGAGGAGCACGCCGCCAGTGCGGACGGCAGCGGGCCGGTCGATGCAACCTTCAAGGCCATCGAAGCGATCGTGCATAGCGGCACCCAGCTGCAGCTGTACTCGGTAAACAACATCACCAGCGGTACGGACTCGCAGGGTGAGGTGACGGTGCGGCTGGAGAAAGGCGGTAACATCGTCAACGGTCAGGGCGCCGATACCGATATTGTCATCGCCTCGGCGCGCGCCTACGTGAACGGGCTGAACAAGATCATCCGCCCGGAGGATCGCCAGCACCCGCAGCGCGGTGACGTCTAGTGACGAACGGAGTTCCGGTGGTGCGATGACAGACCCGGACGGCAACCTCAGACTCGCGTACCTGGAAGCGATGGGCATCCAGGCCTGGAGCCTGCGTTCGCGGCCGGTTGCTGTCCCTGATGTTGAAGTGAAAACCGAAGCGCCGTCGCCCGCCGTTGTCCAGGAGCCTGAAGCGCCGGCAGCGGCGCTGCCCGGGGTGGCAGTGCCGGTCGCCGACACACCCCCGCGCCCCGATGTATCGCGGCTGGACTGGGATGAGCTGCAGGCGCAGGTGGCCGGCTGCACGCTGTGCGAGCTGCACGGCAGTCGCACCCAGACGGTGTTCGGCGTGGGTAACCGCGCGGCCGATTGGCTCGTGATCGGCGAGGCGCCGGGTAGGGACGAGGATCAGCAGGGCGAACCCTTTGTAGGGCGCGCCGGGCAGCTGCTTAATGCCATGTTGCAGGCCATCGGCCTGAAACGCGAGCAGGTGTACATCGCCAATATCCTCAAGTGCCGGCCGCCCAATAACCGCGACCCGAAGCCCGAGGAGGTGGTGTGTTGTGAGCCCTACCTGCTGCGCCAGATCGCGCTCATCAAACCCGGCATCATCCTCGCGGTGGGCCGCATCTCTGCCCAGAATCTGCTGCAGACCGACACACCCATCGGCAAGCTGCGCGGCCGGGTGCACCGCTTCCGCGATACCGGCATTCCGCTGGTCGCGACCTATCATCCGGCCTACCTGCTTCGCTCGCCGGTCGAAAAGCGCAAGGCCTGGCAGGATCTGCAGCTGGCGGTGAGAAGCCTGCGGGAGTCGGTGTCATGAGTGCGATACTCGCCGATCAGGGATCGCGTCTGCGGCCGCTGACGGCGGCTGATCTGGATGCGGTCATGGCCATCGAGCAGCGCGCCTACGAGTTCCCCTGGAACAAGGGCATCTTCCGGGATTGCCTGCGGGTCGGTTATTGCTGCTGGTGTTACGAAAACGATGGCCAGATAGAAGGCTATGGCGTGATGAGTGTCGCCGCCGGCGAGTCGCATATCCTCAACCTCACGGTGCGGCCCGAGTCACAGCGCCGGGGCATCGGCACGAAACTCATGACCCATTTCCTGCAGCTGGCGCGCCGCCACAATGCCGACGTGGTGATGCTGGAAGTGAGACCCTCCAACCAGGCGGCGCTCGGTCTGTATCAGCGGTGCGGATTCAACGAAATCGGCTTGCGGCGCAACTATTACCCGGCCGAGAACGGGCGCGAGGACGCTTTGCTGCTGGCGCTGAGCCTGGTGTGACTTGGTGCGCGCTCAGGGAGCAGTGGGCGCGCCTAGGACGGTTTGCAGCAGCAAGACCAGGTCGCCGGTGTCCAGGCTGCCGTTGTTGTTGGTGTCGCCGCGTAGTGTCTCGTCTGCTGTCGCTTCGAGTGCCCCGCTGACCAGCCGCGTCAGGACCAGGTAATCCGCCACGTTGATTACGCCGTCGGGATTACCTCGCGGCGCCAGATCGCCCCGATTGGGCGACAGAGGATCGGTACCTAAAACGACCACTTCTTGATAGTCGCTCAGTCCGTCGCCGTCGCTGTCGGCAGCGAGTGGATCGGTGCCGTAGGTCCTGTCTTCTTCGAAATCGGTCAGGCCGTCGTCATCGCTGTCGCTGTCGAGGGCATCGGTTCCCAGACCGATTTCTTCCACGTTGCTGAGGCCCTCGCCGTCCGAATCGATCAGCGGAAGTTGCAGTTTGCCGGCTCCGTAGACCGGGTCTTCCCCTGCAACGCCTGCATCGATGGCTTCGGCGACCAGAGCGTTGCCGAGTGCCGCAGCATCAAGGCCGGGAGTCTCCTGCAGCAGCAGCGCCGCGGCGCCGGCAGTCGTAGGCGCACTGAACGAGGTACCGTAAGAGTTTCCATAGGTGAGACTGGCGGTGCCGTCGGGCGCTACCAGTTCGGGTTTCTGTCGCCCGTCGTTGGTGGGCCCCTGACTGGAGAAGGATTCTACCGGCGGATTCGTCTGCTGCCAGATGGCCTGGTTGACAGCCCCGACGCTGAAAGCGCCAGGAGCACTGGCCGGGTCCATGAGGCTGGAGGCAGCGACGCGGTGTTCGAAGTCGTGGTTGAAGCTGAACAGGGTGATGTCCAGTCCCGCCGGGTTTACGCCGCCGACGTGACTGACTCGCAAGCTGTACGGAGCCTCGGATGACTGGTAGCTGAATCCGATGGCTTCATAGGGCAGTGCTCGAAACGGCGCGGTCTGTCTGGCATCACTGGATGCAACGACGATCCCGGCACTATTCAGCAGTTCAAACTTGAGATCCGTTCGGTTGCTGGTGCCGTACTGGTCCCAGTTGAGAAACACCGCGATGCTGGAGGCGCTTCCCTGCAGTGCCAGCAGCTCGTCGCTGGCAGCGAACTCCAATGTGTCATCTCCGTTCGCATCCAGCCAGGTACCGCGCCAGTGCTTGCGCGCAAAGTTGCCCGAGGAGATGGTCCAGAACACCCCGTCGTTGTTGCGCGAGTCATTGATAATGGCGTTGGCGGGGCCGGTGCCGTCGTAGTAGCTGGCATACGCCCAGGCCACCGAATGGTTGGCGATCTGGATGTCGTTGTTAGCGATGTAGTCGGCGGCGTTCTGGAGGCCGACCAGATCGCTGACCTTGAGGCAGTGCAGTTCGGCGCCCGGCGCCATGTCGACAACGTGTTCGGCGACGCCGGTGCCGTGCGGCGTGCCGGTCTGCAGGCCGGTTCCGCTGAAATCCTGGCTGGAGCCGGCGCCGCATGCATTGGGCGGCAACTCACCCTGACTGATGGCGTTGTTGAGGTTGGAAAAACCGAGATCTACGACCGCGACCCGCACGCCGCTGCCATCCAGGTTGCCCGCTTGGTAACCGTCGGCTGCGGTCAGTGCCACGCTCTGGGAAACCCTGGAGCCGAGGCCGGACGCAGGGTGAGCCGGGAACGGTGCGCGCAGCTGCTCGGCCGGAAACTGATCGGCAAGCTGCTCCAGCCTGTGTACGGGGACCAGTACCCGCGCGTAGGAGCGCGATACGGCGTCCAGGCTGGCACCGGCGCGCGCCAGGCGCGGCTGAAACTCTGCTTGTTCGGTAGCGCGCCTTTCCATGATCACCGGTACCAGCAGCTGGCCGCGCGCTTCGCGTAGGGTCACTCCGATACTCTGGGCAAGTTCGCGCGCCTGTTCCGGGCTGTGACGGGTCGCTGCCTGCCGGATCTGTTCCAGCAGGGCGTCATTCATGGCGTGCAACGGTTGCTGCGTTAGCAGAAAAACGAGTGCTATCAGCGCCCTAGCAACATATCTTGTTCTTATCATGGCTGGACGGCCGGTATCGGCTATGTGAGTTTCGAGTATATTACAGGTACGCCGCTGTGACACGCCCTGCGCTGTCGCCGACAAGCGGGTGACGTTGAAATCCTGTAAACTAAGCCGTTATTTTTCCGTTTCACGGTTTTGTCTTCACAGTATGAGCACCTTCGCCGACGAAGCGGCACGCCGCCGCACTTTCGCCATCATTTCGCACCCCGACGCGGGCAAGACCACGCTGACCGAAAAGCTGCTGCTGTTCGGCGGCGCGATCCAGCTGGCCGGTACCGTCAAGGGCCGCAAGGCGGCGCGCCATGCCACCTCCGACTGGATGGAGCTGGAAAAACAGCGTGGCATTTCCGTGACCTCGGCGGTGATGCAGTTTCCCTACA
>CBDTYI010000220.1:0-5072 GCA_965364565.1 uncultured Gammaproteobacteria bacterium
GCTTTCTATTCCGCAATCTTGGAATAAGCGCCATCATGAGCGCCCTGGTGTTGCGTTATCTGTATGTTCAGCACCAGTGGCGCCAGCAAATTCAGGCCGAGGCCCAGGCGCGGGTGCAGGCGTTGCAGGCCCGGATTCGGCCACATTTCCTGTTTAACAGCATGAACAGCATCGCGGCGTTGACCCGCAGCGATCCGGTTCGAGCGGAGCAGGCCGTACAGGATCTCTCCGACCTGTTTCGCGTCACCTTGCAGGAGGCATCCGAGCGCGTGACGCTCGACGACGAAATCAGCGTGGCCGAGCGCTACCTGCGCATGGAGGCGCTGCGGCTGGGGGATCGTCTGAGCGTCGATTGGGACATCGAACGCCTGCCGAGAAAACGCTGGGTGCCGTCGCTGATTCTGCAGCCGCTGCTGGAGAACGCTATTTATCATGGGATCGAACCGTCACCGCAAGGGGGGCGGATACGCATCACCGGTTGGGCCGAGGGCAAGCGCATTACCATAAAGATCATCAATCCACGCGCCGTGGCCCGTGCAGATGCACACCGCAAAGGCAACCAGATTGCGCTCGAAAACATCCGCCTGCGCTTGCAGCTCGCATTCGGAGAGCAGGCCGGTGTCGCGCTATGCGAGAGCGGCGACCAGTTCGAGACAACGCTGTATTTTCCCAGGGAGAAGATGCAATGAGGTGCCTGGTGGTCGATGACGAGTCGCTGGCGAGAGAGCGCCTGGCGCGACTGCTGGCGGAGTTGCCCGGTTGGGAGCTGTGCGGGGAGGCCGGCAGTGGCGCCGAGGCGCTGCGCCAGACGGAACGTCTGCAGCCCGATCTGGTGCTTCTGGATATACGCATGCCGGGTATGGACGGCCTGGAGGCGGCGCGTTATCTGGCAGGCTTCGACAGGCCGCCGGCGGTTGTGTTTACCACCGCCTACGGAGACCATGCTCTGGAGGCGTTCGATGCGCACGCCATCGACTATCTCCTCAAGCCAATCCATCCGGAGCGTCTGCGCCAGGCGCTTGATAAGGTCGCGCGTCAGGGCGCGATGTCGCCCGGATTGCCGGGCGAAGCCGCGCACTCGTCCAGGCGCACGCATTTCTGTGCCCGGGTGCGCGGCAATCTGGAACTGATTCCAGTCGATGACGTGGTGTTTCTGCAGGCGGATAACAAGTACGTGACGGTACGCTCGCCGGGGCAGCAGATTCTGGTCGAGGAGTCACTCAAATCGCTCGAACAGGAATTAGGCGCGAGTTTCCTGCGCATTCATCGCAACGCTCTGGTTGCCATGCACGCCGTGCGCGGGCTGGAGAAAGACCCCGCTGGCCACTGTCGCGTGTTGCTCGAGGGTGTCGAAGACCGGCTGGAAGTCAGCCGTCGGCTATTGCCGGACGTCAGGCGCCGTATCAAGTCGGGTAGTTGATGGCCGGGAGCCCACAGGTGTGACGCTCCAGTCCCAGGAAAAGCTTCGCCAACAGCTGCAACATACAGCTCGAACCGCGGCGACCCGCTGACCGGACTCCTGGCAGCCGTTACCTGCAGCGCTGTCGCTGACGTAGTGTTTCGCTTGCCGAATCCAAAGCCCGATCCAGGTAGCCAGCATAAAACTCCAGCGTAGTCACGCCCACCATGCGTTCGGTCAGCTCCTGGCCACGACGGTCGACGAATATCAGGGTCGGGGTGACGCTGATACGGTAACGCTCCGCAAGCCGTGCCGCAGTGACTCTGCGGCCGTCAAAATCCCGCAGTCTCGCAGCCTGGTCGATTATGAGCTTGCGAACCAGCACGCGCTGGTCGTAGTCGCGATCGAGCAGCATCGGCTTCAGGACTTCCTCCTCCAGCAACACGCAGTATTCGCAGTAGCCGGCGGCAAACTCCAGCAGTAAAGGAATACAGGCAGTCTCCGCCCGATCCGCTGCGCTGCGCAGATCGCGTGCCAGAGGCACACCATTCTGGACCCCGGCGTTTGCGCTACCGGCCAGCGCTGTCGCGAGCAGCAGCAACCCCCACTTGCACCTGCTGTACTTCACTCGTTATGCTCCCGGCTCAATTGCTGGGCCGAATTTCTGAACTCCGGCGCCAGGCCTCGCGTTGCCCGGGTTTCGGCAACCGGGTCCGTTTCCAGCCATGTCCGACAACACGCTGACATCCGGAACATTATTCCCATGGCCGATCCCAAGCTTCGTATCGCTACCCGCAAGAGTCCGCTGGCATTGTGGCAGGCAAACCACGTGCGGGAGGCGTTGCTGGCCCGCCATCCGCAGCTTGAGGTTGAGCTGGTTACCATGACCACCCAGGGTGACAAGATCCTCGATACGCCGCTGGCAAAAGTCGGTGGAAAGGGGCTGTTTGTCAAAGAGCTGGAGACGGGCATACTGGAGAGACGTGCCGATCTGGCCGTGCATTCCATGAAAGACGTGCCGGTCGACTTCCCTGCCGGCCTGGGTCTAGGCGCAATATTACCGCGTGAGGATCCGCGCGATGTGCTGATCTCCAATACTTTTACGGCTATCGACGAGCTTCCGAGCGGAGCACGGGTTGGAACCTCGAGCTTGCGGCGCCAGTGCCAGTTGCGCGCGCAACGCCCGGACTTGCAGGTGCTGGACCTGCGCGGCAATGTCAACACACGACTGCAGAAACTCGATAATGGCGATTATGACGCGATCATGCTCGCGGCTGCTGGCGTGAAACGCATGGGCTGGAAGGAAAGGATTACTCAGGCACTGGCGCCCGAACAGTTTTTGCCCGCCATCGGCCAGGGTGCTATCGGCATCGAGATTCGGCGCGATGACCACCGGGTGGCGGAGCTGGTCGCGGAACTGAACGACAATCAGACGGCCGTGCGCGTGTCGGCGGAGCGGGCTCTTAACGCGGCGCTGCAAGGTGGCTGCCAGGTGCCGATCGCCGGCTACGCTGAAATCAGCCATGGTGTGATCGTGTTGCGTGCTCTGGTCGGTCAGCCGGACGGCAGCAGACTGATACAAGGGGTTATCAGCGGTCGACCGGAAGACGCGGAAGAGCTTGGCCGGGTGCTGGCCGATGATTTGTTGTCGCGTGGCGCGCGCGCGGTTCTCGACGCCGTGTACGGTAACAGTGATTGATGATGATGCGGGTAGACAGCCGTCCACTCGATGGCGTCGGGGTGCTGGTTACACGCCCGGCACACCAGGCCGAACAGCTGTGTGCACTTGTTCAACAGCAGGGTGGAACGGCGATTCCATTCCCGGTCCTTGAAATCGCCGCGCCGCTGGATCCCGGCCCGCTCGTGCAGGCGGCGCAGAGACTGGATGAGTTCGATTACGCTGTTTTCGTAAGCGCCAATGCGGTGCGCCGGGCTCTTGAGCTGATCCTTACGCTGCGTGACTGGCCGGCTGCGCTTGCGATTGCGGTGATAGGCAAGCGCTCGGCCGAAGAGCTCCAGCAGTTCGGTTTGCGCGCCGATGTCTCTCCGGAGCGCAAGTTCAATAGTGAGGCGTTGCTGGAGCTGGACGAAATGCATCAGGTGCAAGGCAAGCGCTTCGTGATTTTCCGCGGTGACGGTGGGCGCGAATTTCTCGCCGACAGCTTGCGCGCAAGGGGTGCCGAGGTTGAATATGTACAGGCCTACCGGCGGTTACAGCCAAGCTGCGACAGCAGCGCGCTGCTGCAGCGCTGGCGGGCCGGCGAAATCGATATCGTGCTGGTAAACAGCGCCGAAAGCCTGGAAAACCTGGTTGCTATGCTTGGCCAGCAGGGCAGGGAACTGCTGACCGGGACCCAGCTGCTGGTGGCCAGCGAACGCATCCTGCCGCTGGCCGCAAAGCTTGGCTTCAGACGTGAACCGGTGGTGGCCGATAATGCCACTGACGAGGCGGTGCTACAGGCACTGCTGAGCTGGAAAAAGCACCACAGTCAGACTGCACCAGTGGACAACGACGAACCATCATCATGAGTGATCTTAAACCGGCGACTGCCCAACACGAACCCGCCGCGGAGCACGCACCTGACCCGCACAACCCGCCGCCGCAGGCAGGTACCACACAGGCCAGGTCAGCGACCCTGGTGGCGCTGGTTGCACTGGCTTGCTGCATCGGTCTGGCAGTAGCGGCGTATTTCACCTGGACTCAACTGCAGCAGCTGCTCGGCCAGCAGGCGGGATTCGGGGCGCGGCTGGATGACGCGATCGGGCCGCTGCGCGCGTCCGTGCAGGAGGTTTCACATCAGGCGCAACTGCAGCGCCAGCGGGCCGAGACTCGCATGCAGCAACTGACCGACGAGCAGCAGAGCCTCGGCCACCGCGTGAGCGTATTGTCCGCCCTGCTGGGGCGCAGCGAACAGGGCTGGGGCCTGTCGGAGGTGGAGTACCTGCTGCGTATCGCCAACCAGCGCTTGTTGCTGCAAGCTGATGTGAAGACCGCGAAACTGGCACTGCTCAGCGCTGACGCGCGGTTACGTGAGCTTGCCGATCCGCATTATTTCGGCGTACGCGAGCAGATTGCCGCGGAACTGGAGGCGCTGGAGGCCGTGCCGACAGTCGACACTGACGGTATTTATGCCAGTCTGCAGGCGTGGCACAAGCGCATCGATGAGTTGCAGGTAGCGGGAACCGATTATCGGCCACCTGACGCGTCTGGCGCGGCGCGACCGCAGACGCGCGCAGTGACAGACTGGACCGAGGTGCCGGCGCTGATCTGGGCATCGCTTACCGAGCTGTTCCGCTTGCGCGAGCACGAGCAGCCGATAGAGCCGATGCTGCCGCCGGAGCGTGGCTATTTCCTGCGTGAAAATCTGCGTTTGCAGCTGGCAGCGGCACAGCTGGCCCTGCTGCGCGATGCGCCGGGGCCATACCGGGGGGCACTGGAGACTGCGCGCGGCTGGGTCACCGCGCACTTTGCCAGCGACAGCGCGGACGCCGCTGCGCTGGTAGCACAACTCGAGGAGCTTGCGGCGCTCAACATCAGGCCCGAGTTACCCGATATTTCCGCGTCCTTGCGGGTGCTGCGCCAGCAAATGCAGCTCAGCCAGCAGCAGACCGCGCAGCCGACGGGGCCAGAGGCGCCGGCAGCGGACCCGATGGCGGATCTTTCTCATCCCGA
>CBDTYI010000221.1:0-5055 GCA_965364565.1 uncultured Gammaproteobacteria bacterium
TTCGAGCTGGTATTGACGCACGCCGGCAATGTCTATCGGCAGCGCTCGCGTGTGGCGCTGAGGAATCAGCCTTGATGCGCCCGTTGCATAAACAGCGTGGCGCGGTGACGTTGATGGGTGCGCTGGTGCTCATTATCACCCTGGTGCTCATGATCGAGGTCCTGCACCGCATGGCGGCGAGCGACATCCTCGATACGTCGGTGCAGAATGACGCTGTCGAAGCCCTGTTCATCGCCGAGACCGGCATCGAACACGCGAGCTACCTGTTTGCCAATAACACCGCCTGCGCCGACCTGGCGCTGGTGGGGCCCGTCAGCGCCGGACGCGGCAGCTTTGATATCACCACCAGCACGCCGGTCGGGAGCGAGTGCAGTATCCGCGTCACCGCAACTGCCGGGGTACTGGGCGCGCAGCGCGTGGTCGAGGCCGTGCTGAAGAATGAGGGCAACCTGCTGGGTAGCGCCAACTCGGGTTTCGATGAACCCGCTGGAACATGTAATCCTGCAGTCGGCTGCACACCAACCGGATGGACGCTTCCGGCAGGCGGTTGGCAAGACTTTGGGGGGCCAACCGCATCCAGCAGCCCACCCCTTGTTTATGACCGCGCCGCCTATGTAGTCAAACCGAGCCCCGGTCCCAGCACCGCCACCACCGCCGGTTCGTTTGGTCTGACCCCTTTTACCGTGACCGCGCCAACGACACTGACGCTTGGCTTCGATTACAAGGTAGTTACCAGCGGGGGTAGCTCGAAGGAAGCCGAGCTCTCCTTTGCGTTAACCGACGGAACGAGCAGTTATAGCGCGACTCCGGCGCCATTCGAAAGCGGTCACACAGGCGGTTATGTCAGTGACAGCGTAACCATTGACATCGGGGGCACTGGCCCGGTAAGCATTACCGAGTTCAGTTTTACCCTGTTTGCCAAGGCCGGTCAGCCCAAGCAGATCTGGCTGGACAATCTCGATCTGCGCGACCCGGCCGGCGGCGGCAGCGTGGCGCTGCGTCAGTGGCGCGAAATTGTGAGTAATTGACATGCCCATGCATATCATCGACTCTTGGCCAAGCTGAATCAGAAAGGGATTTTGCGTGTTTTCATTCAAGCGAGCTTTCAAACGTGACAGCCTGTGCGCGCTGGTGCCACAGGAAAACGGTACGGCTTTCGCCTGTGTGCGTGAACAGAATTCGGGAACACCGCAGCTCGAAAATTGCGGCTTCTCCCCGCTGTTACCGGACCAGGATCCCGCGACCAACCTGCAACAGGTGGTGCAGAAGCTGGGGCTGGGAAAGGCGCCGTGCAGCACCATCCTGGGTATCAGCGACTACCAGCTGATGATGGTCGAGGCACCCGAGGTCCCCCAGGCGGAATTGAGAGCCGCGATACGCTGGCGCATCCGCGACCTGATCGATTTCCACATCGATGACGCGGTGCTCGACGTGTTCGACACACCACCCAGCGGAGCGCGCGGCACCCAGGATCATCTGTACGTCGTGGTGTCACGCGCTGCAGTGGTAAAACAGCGCGTGGACATGCTGCAGGAGGCCGGTGCGACGCTGGAGGTCATCGACATTCCCGAGCTGGCGATGCGCAATATCGCAGCCCGGCTGGAGCAGGACAAGGCCGGTGTCGCGTTACTGTATTTCGAGGCCGAGCGCGGTGTTGTTACACTGACCCGCGACGCCACGCTGTACCTGGCGCGCAGCCTGGATATTGGTTACCGCGATCTGATCGAGTCACCCGCTCTGGTCGACAGGCTGGCACTGGAGCTGCAGCGTTCCATGGACTATTACGACCGCCACTTCCAGCAGGCGCCGATCAGTACCATTGTGCTTTGTCCCCTGCCGCAGCCCGCCAGACCGCTGGCCGAGCAGCTGGAACAACAGACCGGATTCCCGGTACAGAACCTGGCGCTGCAGGATATCGTCGCGGCCAGCGATCCAGCTCTGGAAGAACATGCAGCGGAATGTTTCCTAGCCATAGGCGCGGCACTGCGTTCTGAACCGACCGAGCTTTGAGCGGCAAGTTATTTACCGACATCCATATCCAGCTCCTTGATTTTGCGCGTCAGGGTGTTTCTGCCCCAGCCCAGTAGACGCGCAGCATCCTGACGGCGTCCACCGGTTCTTGCCAGTGCAGCCTCGATCATGATGCGCTCGAACGCCGGCAACGCCTCATCCAGCAAACCCTGCTCCCCGGCGGCCAGCTGCCGGTCCGCCCAGGTCTTCAGCGCAGCCTCCCAGCCCTGGCCCGCCGCGCTCTCCACATGCTGCGGCTGACGCAATTCCGGGGGCAGGTCATCGATGCGTATTTCCTGGCCAGACGCCATCACCGTAAGCCACCGGCACAGGTTTTCCATCTGCCGCACATTTCCCGGCCACTCCAGCTGCTCGAGATAGGCAGCGGTTTCGGCCAACAGCGCCTTGGGCTCGGTCTCGAGTTCCTTGGCGGCGCTCTGCAGAAAGTGGTGCATCAGCAGCGGAATGTCCTCGCGGCGCTCGCGCAGCGCTGGCAAGTGGATGCGAATCACATTGAGGCGGTGGAACAGGTCCTCCCTGAACCGTCCCTCCTTGACACGCTGCTCGAGGTCCTGGTGCGTGGCAGCGATGATACGCACGTCGACCTTGACCGCGCTGTGTCCGCCGACCCGATAAAACTCGCCGTCGGCCAGTACGCGCAACAGGCGCGTCTGCATTTCGGCGGGCATATCGCCGATTTCATCCAGGAACAGTGTGCCGCCGTCGGCCTGCTCGAAGCGGCCGACACGCTGGGTCTGGGCGCCGGTAAAGGCGCCGCGCTCATGACCGAACAGTTCGGATTCGAGCAGGTCGCGCGGTATGGCCGCCATGTTCAAGGCCACAAACGGCTGATCGGCGCGTGGACTGTGACGATGCAGGGCGCGCGCCACGAGCTCCTTACCGGTACCGGACTCACCGTTGATCAGCACCGTGATGTTGGAACGCGACAGACGACCGATGGCGCGAAATACTTCCTGCATCGCGGGCGCGGCGCCGATTATCTCCGGCACTGCGCTGCTCACGCTGTCGACTGCCCCGGTCTTGCTGCTGCGGCTGTGCTCCACAGCGCGGCGCGTCAACTCGACGGCTTCATCGACATCGAACGGCTTGGGAAGGTATTCGAAGGCACCACCCCGGTACGCGCTTACCGCGCTGTCGAGGTCCGAATGCGCGGTGATTACGATCACCGGCAGATCCGGGTAGCGCGCCTGGATCTCTCCCAGCAGGGAAAAGCCATCCATGCCGGGCATGCGGACATCGGTAATCAGCACGTCGGGGCGGCTGCGCTCCAGAGTATTGAGTATGCCACTGGCGGACGGAAAGCTCTTCACATCCATGTTGGCTTTTTCCAGGGCCTTTTCCAACACCCAGCGAATCGACTGGTCATCGTCAATCACCCAGACGCGTTCCTGCTCAGTCATTCGTGACCTCCAGTGGTAAAAAGACAGTGAATACGGTATTGCCGGACGCACTGGTAAATTCGATGATGCCTTGATGCTGATTGATCAGGGTCTGAGCGATCGAAAGGCCGAGCCCGCTCCCTTCGGCACGACCCGTGACCATGGGGTAGAAAATCTTTTCCTGCAGCTCTGGGGGGATACCGGGGCCGTTGTCTATCACATCGATCCGCAGCACCAGCTTGTAGCGGTTATGACCGATTGTGAACTGGCGCTCGGTGCGGGTGCGCAAGGCGATTCGCTCGGCCCCCGCCTCGGCGGCGTTACGCACCAGATTGAGAAACGCTTGAACCAGCAACTCCGAATCGGCCCATAAATCGGGAATGCTGGGATCGTATTCCCGCGCGATGGTCAGACCGGGATAATTTTCGGCATCGACCAGACTGCGCACATGCTCGAGTATCTGGTGGATATTGACCGGCTGTTTGGCCGGAACATTGTTCGGTCCCAGCATGCGGTTGACCAGATTGCGCAGGCGATCCGCCTCGCCGATGATCACCCGCGTATATTCCTTGAGATCGTCCTGCTGCAATTCGCTCTCCAGCAACTGGGCAGCACCGCGCAAGCCCCCCAGCGGGTTCTTGATCTCGTGCGCCAGACCGCGCAGCAGTTCGCGCGCGGCCTGCTGCTGACTCAGCAGATTCTCCTCGAGGGCGATGCGCAGGTGGTGGTCGACCTGCATGGTTTCCAGCAACAGCTCGCGGCGGCTGAGCGGCGTGACGACTCAATCGACCGTCATGCGCTGGCCCGTGGTCGCAGTGTAGAGCGCCAGCTCCCGTTCGGTGAACGAGCGCTGGGCCCGCATAGCATCCTGCAGACGGCTCACCGCAGCGGCGTCGGCGCGCACAATGTCCGGGAGATAGTGCCCGAGCACCTGGCGCCGGCTGATCTCAAACAGATTCTCGGCAGCAGGATTCAGATAGACGAGCAGCAGAGACTCGTCCAGTAACAGGACCGCTGTATTAAGTGCCTCCAGAAGCTGGTTTGATGGAGGCGGTCTGGAATCGGGAGACAAGGGCATGAACAGCAGAGTGCAAAAAACAAACCAGTTTCGATCCACGCGCGGGGATCTGGCCACGAGCACTTCCCGAGGCCATAATGCCTTGAAAACCGGAGAGATGGCAGTGATCTCCCGGTACGAGCGTATATCCTAAGCCAGGCCCTGTGGCCCCACTCCGGTGCGCCCGCACCATGGTCGCGGATCGCCGCACCATTATAGTGCAAATAAACTGGGGTGGGAACGCGGCGCGCTAGCGCCTTACGCGGGCAGCGGGTATACCCTGCCTATTGGGTCCTGAACGGGGTCGGTTTTCCGGGTCCGGTAGGGAAATTGACCGACTGGCGGTGGAGATAGAAACGTACGCTGTCACTGCGCTTCAGTTCGTTGCCGGAGGCATCGACCACTGCGGCCTGGACCTGGTGGGTGCCACGGTCGACATCGGACAGCGTCGTGCTGGTCTGGGTGCCGGGATCGCCCACTGGCTGACCATCCAGAAGAAACTGCAGGCGATGGCCGGCAGCCTGATTGAGCGCGGGCTCTATGGCGACCGCGACCGGCACGGCACCGGTGTTATCCCGGATAGTGGCA
>CBDTYI010000222.1:0-5043 GCA_965364565.1 uncultured Gammaproteobacteria bacterium
GGTCTGCATTTGGCCATAGCGGGATCAGGGTAAGAGATAAAAATCAGAATATTGACTGGATGTATGATTGGGGTAGATTTGATTTTAACCAGAAAAATTGTCTGGTAAGTATCCAGTTGCTGCCCCTTTTTTTCCTGGTGATAATCGGCACCGGCGATCGCCAATCCCTGTTTGCCCAAATCCACCAGCCGGGTCATGGCGCTGCGGATCTGGTCTACCCTGCTGCTGTAGACGGTGATCGTCGAGGTGGCCGCGTAGCGGAACTTGATGTTGGCCGCGTTGGCGTAGGCCTGCGCCTGGCGGTCGACCATCGCCGGCGCCGACAGGCTGATCTCCGCATCGTCGAAGCCCTGTTGGCGGAGAAACTCGACCACCAGGGCGTTGTGTGCCTGCACGGTCTGGTACAGCTCCACCAGGTCGTTGCCGGCTTCGTTGAAGCGGATCGGCCAGATCGCCACGTCGGCCGGCACTTCGCGTTCCGCCAGTCCTTTCACCGTGACGCTGCGTTCCAGCGCCTTGACCTGCATGAAGCCGCTGGTGACCCAGTAGCCGAGCCCGAGCAGGCCGGCGCACAGGAACAGGCCGAGGACCAGGGCCGGGCCGATGCGGTTATCTTGGTTCATGTGGGTTCTCCCTTCAGGTATCTGCGCCCGATACCGCGCTGCCGCGGCGCCGCGCCAGGGCACGCAGGGTCACCACCAGCAGGGTCAGCAGCGTGAGCGGTATCACGAACCAGCGCATCGCCGCGGTAAACAGGGGCAGGGCTCCATTCCCGGTCACGGCCAGCACCAGATACAAGGTGTAGGCCAGATAGTAGCCGACAAACAGGGCGCCTTCCCAGCGCGCAATAAGGTGGCCGGTGAAGAACACCGGCAGGCAGGCAACCGCCACGGCAATCATCACCGGGATATCGAACTGCAGCGCCGCCGCCGGCACGCTGATGCCGTGCGGTGCGAGGAGGCCGGTGAGTCCTAGCACGCTCATCAGGTTGAACAGATTGCTGCCCACC
This sequence comes from uncultured Gammaproteobacteria bacterium, assembly GCA_965364565.1. Classification (GTDB taxonomy): domain Bacteria; phylum Pseudomonadota; class Gammaproteobacteria; order DSM-19610; family DSM-19610; genus Thiogranum. The sequence goes on from CBDTYI010000222.1 coordinate 1,010, forward strand.
ACGTTGCCGACCGCGATATCGCGTTCGCCACGCAGACTGGCGACCACCGAGGTGGCCACCTCGGGTAGCGAAGTGCCGGCCGCCACGATGGTCAGCCCGATAATCAGCTCGCTGACACCGAACTCCCGGGCCAGGGTCACGGCGCCGTCCACCAGCCAGCGTGAGCCCACCACCAGCAGGCCGAAGCCGGTCAGCAGCAGGGTCAGGTTCAACAGCCACTGGGCGCCCTTCAGACGGCCCGGACTCGGGTATTGCTGCGCGTATTCGGCCCGCACGGCTGCGTTTTCGCGTCGGCTCTGGCGGATCAAAAACAGCGTGTAGCCGATCAGGCCGGCAAACAGCAGCCCGCCGTCCAGTCGACCGATGTGTCCGTCCAGACCCAGCAGCAGCACCAGCACCGATACGGCGATCATCAGCGGCACGTCGAGTCGCACCAGCTGCTGGGCTACTACCAGCGGCGTAATCAGCGCGGATACACCGAGGATGAACAGTACATTGAAAATGTTGCTGCCGATGACATTGCCGAGCGCGATGTCGGCCTGCCCGGCAAAGGCAGACTTGATGCTTACCGCGAGCTCCGGGGCGCTGGTGCCGAAGGCTACCACCGTCAGGCCGATGATCAGCGGCGCAATACCCAGCGCGGCGGCGAGCCGCGTTGCACCGCGCACCAGCAACTCTGCGCCGAACACCAGAACTGCCAGGCCGACCCCGAGCAACATGAATGCCGTTAACACCACTGCTGTCCCACGAAGGCAGGATCTCCGTCATTCCGGCGGAAGCCGGAATCCAGTGTCTCTTCGGGCATTCTGGATTCCGGCTTCCGCCGGAATGACGATGCAGGAATCATCGGCCGATGCGGATTTCATGTGTCAACCTGAGCTTCTTTTGTCATGTGTCCACGAAATCAATCTATTGACTCAAGACGGTGAAAACTTTGTCGAACAGCAGTGCCGTCAACACCTTTGTTCTCCCACGGTCGAACGTCAAGCCGCCTGCCTGAGCCGGCATGCCGCGACCCGGCGAGCAGTCTGTCCGGCGCTGCGCCTGGCGTCAATGGATATTCTGCACGGTTGAGCTTGTCCGTGGGGGCGTCCGGGATGCCGTATCAAGGCGAGCGGCGTGGTTCGTCGCCACGCGCCGGCGACGCCGGGTCGGGTTCGGTCCAGTCCTCCGGTGGCCACGTCGGGGGGGCGTCCACATCCTCCTCACCTTCCCAGCTGTAGCGCTTGCGCGGCGGGGCGGGGTCACGGTTCCTCAGCAGCACGGCCAGCGTAATACCGATCAAGGCGCCGGCCAGGTGCGACTCGAAGGACACCGACGGGTCACCCGGGAATACGCCCCAGATCATGCCGCCATAGAGCAGAAATACCACCAGCGCCAGTGCGATGGAGCGCGTGTCCCAGCGCAACACTCCGATGGTGAACACGAAGAACATCATCCCGAAGGTCAGGCCGCTGGCACCGATGTGCCAGGCGCTGCGCCCGAACAGCCACACGCAGATGCCGGCGCCGAAGTACACCGCCGGGATCACCAGCTTCGCCGAGCGCGGGTAACCATACAGCACTGCGGTGCCGAGGATCACAACGGGCAGGGTATTGGAGAACAGGTGCGTCACGGAGCCGTGGATCAGGGGAGCAAAGACTATCCCGGCCAGCCCGGGCAGTGTGCCCGGATAGACGCCGAGGCGGGCCAGGTTCAGGTGCATGGCCAGTTCGAGCAGTTTGATTACCCAAAGCAGGGCCGCAAATGCGAGTGCCGTCTGGAAGCAACGGCGTAGTCGCCGCGCATCGTTGTGGACATCGGTGGTCGGGTCGCTCATGCGAACGATGGTAACTCCTGCGGGTGAGTCTGTTCAGCGCGGTGCCACGCTGGCTGGCCTTGGTGGCGGCCGTGCTGGTGAATAATAGATATTATAAAATAGATTAAAAAAACACTGCTACGGATTGATGTAAAAATTAAAAATATGTGTCGTCGTGGCTTGGGTCGGGCATCCGTATGAGTGTCGGGGTCGTTGCATGACGGGCGCGGAATGGACAACCGCCTAGCGCCGAAACCGGCTTGGCGAGCTAAAATAATACAAATAGACTCTTTGATTAACGGTTGGGGGATTGAATCATGGAGAGGACAGCCGTCGGGTTGTTTGCCGGTTTCGCTCTATTCGCGCTCGCGTCCTGCGCCGAGGAACAGCAGGCCATTGCCCTGAGCGCAGTCGAGCACCTGCCGGGACCGGACAAGCGGGGGCCGGCACTGGAGCAGCTGATTGTGAACCCGGTGAAACGCGACCAGGTGTTTTTCGCCAATCACGATTTTTCCGAGAAGCAGGCCGACTACCTCAAGGCCCGGCTGGGCTCGCTGCCGGACCCCGACAGGAACTGCGTGGAACAGAACCTGCAGGATTCGTTCGACGAGCGCATGGCCGCCTGCGAAGCCTCGGGTCAGTGGAGTTTCGTCTGCGAGGGCTGCAAGCGCATCTCCGACAGTGTCCTGTACGATCCGGCAGCCATTATCACCGGAATGAAGATGTGCGGTGTCGATTTCGAACTGCCGAAATGGGAGTAGGCAGCCCGGCGGCGCAGCACCACACGGCTTGACAAATCCCGCCCCTGAAGCGCGTAGAATGGGCGCATTCGACGCGCCTTTCCGGCCTGCGTTGTAACTGCTACCGGTATTTGACGCTTATGCATCGCGACCAATTCAGACATCACTGGCCCGCCACGCCCGCTGAGCACCGCGTTGTGGTACTCGGCGCGAGTCCCAAACCGGCACGTTATGCCAACCAGGCACTGCGGTTGCTGAAGGAAAAGGGCTACCAGGTTATTCCCGTGCACCCCAGAATCGCCGCCATTGAAAGTCTTCCGGTCGCCCATCACCTGCGCGAGATCGAGCACCCGGTGCATACCCTGACGCTGTATGTAGGTCCGCAGCGCAGCGAGCCGATGATTGCCGATATCCTGGAGCTCAATCCGTCCCGGGTGATTTTCAATCCGGGCACCGAGTCTCCGCTGCTGCAGGACCGGCTCAAGGCACACCGCATCGAATGCATCGAGGGCTGTACTCTGGTGATGCTGCGCACGGCGCAGTTCTAGAGCAGAACTCAGACGTGTGGGATGAAAGGTACAGCACCGCCGAATTCGTCTACGGGACTTCCCCGAACGCATACCTGGTCAGTGTGATCGTGGCCAAGACCATCAAAGGCTACGGCCTTGGCGAGGCAGGCGAGGGCCGCAACGCGGTGTATCTGGCGCAAGCAGGGTGCGAGGTACTCGCGGTCGACGCGTCCCGCGTCGGGCTCGATAAGGCCGCGCGACTGGCGCGCCAGCGCGGCGTGCATATTGACACCCTGGTTGCGGACCTGGCCGATTTCGTCATCGAACCGCACAACTGGGACGCCGTGGTCTCCATTTTCTGTCACCTGGAACCGCAGTTGCGCAAGGCACTGCATCGCCGGGTGGTGGCGGGTTTGCGTGCCGGTGGAGTCCTGGTGCTGGAAGCCTACCGGCCGGAGCAGATCCGCTACGCAAGCGGCGGGCCAGCCGTGGTCGACATGATGCCGTCGCTGGTAGAGCTCAGGGAAGAGCTTCAGGGCCTCGAATTCGAGCATGCGGTCGAAATCGTCAGGGATGTGAGCGAAGGCAAGTACCATACCGGCGAGGGTGCCGTGGTTCAGGTTCTGGCGGTAAAGCGCTAGGCCTGCGGTGCCTGCCAACAGGAGGCCGGACATTGTCCGGGGGAGTAATGGCTGGGAGGCAGCAATGTGCAATAGCCTTAGGTGGCTCTCATACGCGCTGGTGCTGAACGCTGCGGGTTGCAGTGCCGATTCGCTGCAAAGAACCGGCTATGAAACTCTGCAGAATATCGAGGAACAGCGGTGCCAGAAGGACCTGTCGGCGGAATGCGCACCGCGCGAGAGTTTCGATGCTTATCAGAGAGAAAAGCAGGAGCTGCAGAAAGCCGACTAAGCGACAGCGTCCAAGCGCGGCGCTGTAACGCGTTCGGCGCCTGTGCTGTCGGGCGGTCACGGCTTGTAGCACCGG
>CBDTYI010000223.1:0-5014 GCA_965364565.1 uncultured Gammaproteobacteria bacterium
GGGGTGTGTCGTAGCCCGGTCTGGCTACGACTCACCAAAGCGAGATCCATCTTTGACAGAAGACTGTCACTGCGTATGGCCTCATACCAACAAGGCCGCCGTGAGTTGCATCGTATGCCGGGGGTGTATCGATTACGTTGACGGTGGCACCGTTGCGACGTGATGCCTATCTCAGTTTTGCTGGTGGGTGACGGAATTATCCCGATCGAGGCATCTTGCAAATAGAAGCTCAGATGACATCAATGGGCACGGTGACGAACCAGTCTGCAAATAGGAAAGAAATGTGAGTGCTGTCGCAGACGTGCAGACCGCACCGGTTCAGTCGTCCTGGCCCTGCCGCGCTTCGGCGTCTGCCACCTGACGCTTCACGGCGGCGAAACTGTCGGGGTTGACCGAAATGGAGTCAATGCCGGCTTCGACCAGAAAGCGCGCGAACTCCGGGTGGTCGCTGGGGGCCTGCCCGCACAGACCGACCTTGCGTCCACAGCGGTGTGCCGTCTCGATGAGACTGCTGATGGTGCGCCTGACCGCTTCGTGCTGTTCATCGAACAGCTGTGCCAGACGCTCCGAATCACGGTCCACGCCGAGCACCAGCTGGGTGAGATCGTTGCTGCCGATGGAGAATCCGTCGAAGCGTTCCGCGAAGGCGTCGGCCAGCACCACGTTGGCGGGGATCTCCGCCATGACGTAGACCTGCAGACCCTGCGCGCCGCGCTGCAGACCGTTGTCGGCCATGACCCGCAGCACCTTGTCCGCCTCTTCCGGGGTGCGGCAGAAAGGGATCATGACGATGACATTGTCCAGCCCGATTTCCTCGCGCGCCTTTTTGATCGCCTGGCATTCCAGCGCAAAGCCCGCCCGGTACGCGTCGCTGTAGTAACGGCTGGCGCCGCGCCAGCCCAGCATGGGGTTGGCCTCCCGCGGTTCGAAGGCGGCGCCGCCGATGAGCTGGGCGTATTCATTGGTCTTGAAATCGCTCATGCGCACAATGACCGGCGCCGGGTGACGCGAGGCGGCGATGCGCGCGATACCGCGTGCCAGGGTGTCGACGAAGTACTGGCTTTTGTCCTCCCAGGCCGCGGTTATGGTGTCGATCTGCCTGCGCGTCTTGCTGCCGGTTACCCGCTCCGGGTGCAGCAGTGCCAGCGGATGGATCTTGATGATGTTGTTGATGATGAACTCCATGCGCGCCAGCCCCACGCCGGCGCTCGGCAGCCGCCACCAGCGCAGCGCGGCGGCCGGGTTGGCGAGGTTCAGCATGATGGCGGTGCGGGTCGCGGGGATGTCCGCCAGGTCGACATCGTGCGCCTCGAACTCGGCAATGCCGTCATAGACGAAACCGGCGTCGCCCTCGGCGCAGGACACGGTGACCTCGCGTCCGCTGTCCAGCACCCGGGTGGCATCGCCGGTGCCGACGATTGCCGCCAGCCCCAGCTCGCGGCTGACGATCGCGGCGTGCGAAGTGCGCCCGCCGTGGTCGGTGACGATAGCGGCGGCGCGTTTCATGACCGGCACCCAGTCGGGATCGGTCATGGGGGTGACCAGCACCGCGCCGTCCTCAAAGCGCCCGATATCGGCCGCCGAACGCAGCCGGCACACCTTGCCCACGGCGACGGCATCGCCGACGCTCAGTCCGCTGAGCAGGCGCTTGCCCTTGCGCTTGAGCGTATAGGTCTTGAGCGCGCCGACCTGCTTGCGCGACTGCACGGTCTCGGGACGCGCCTGGACGATAAACAGCTCGCCGCTGTCGCCGTCCCGGGCCCACTCGATGTCCATGGGGCAATCATAGTGATCCTCAATGGCGACGGCCCAGCGCGCCAGCTGCAGAATGGCATCTTCATCCAGCACCGCTGCGCGGCGTTCCGCGACGCTGGTCTTCTCGCTGCGCGTCGCCTTGCCGCCGCGCTTGCCGTACACCAGTTTCTTTTCCTTGCCACCGATGAATTTCTCGATGACCGGCCGGTAGCGCTGGTTTTTCAGCAGCGGCTTGAACACCATGTATTCGTCCGGATCAACGCTGCCCTGGACCACGGTTTCACCCAGGCCCCAGTTCGCATTGATCAGCACCGCGTCGCGAAAGCCGGTCTCGGTATCGATGGAGAACATCACCCCGGCGCCGCCGGTGTCGGCGCGCACCATCAATTGCACGCCCACCGAGAGGGCGACCTGCATATGATCGAAACCGTGGTTCTCACGATAGCTGATGGCGCGGTTGGTGAACAGTGATGCAAAGCAGCGCCGGCAGGCGTCGAGCAGGGCGGCTTCGCCGCGGATGTTGAGATAGCTTTCCTGTTGACCGGCGAAACTCGCCTCTGGCAGATCTTCGGCGGTGGCGCTGCTGCGCACCGCCACTGCCGGTTCAGGCCCGCCGCTGTCCTCGGCAAGTCCGCGGTAGGCCGCGCGGATGGCCGCGGCCAGGTCGTCCGGAAGTTTCGCCTTGCGGATTGCACGTCGGATGGCGCTGCCGGTCTGATCGAGTGAAGCCGCACCGTTTTGCAGCTGCGCGAGCTTTTCGCCGATGCGTTCGCGCAGCCCGCTGTGGTCGATAAAATGCCAATAGGCCGCTGCGGTCGTGGCAAAGCCGCCGGGTACGCGTATACCCACATTCTGCAGATGCTGGATCATTTCGCCCAGCGAGGCGTTTTTGCCGCCGACCTCGGCGACGCTGGTATTGCCCACGCGGGACAGCGCTACCGTGAAACTCTTGTCAGTGCCCATCAACGCTTGCCTCTCCCTACCCGCGCACGTTCGACGACGCGTTCCCCTGTAACCGGGACGGCATGGTCAAAAGATGCCCGCACTGGGTGACGGGGCGATGTACGCTTATCGGCGACTGGTAAATTCAGTCTATGCGGTAGAGTGTAGCGCGTCCGGCACCTGCCGGAGCGGAAACAGGTGCGTCCGGTAACGAACGCCGAACGCCCCGTGTTCGGGCCCGAACGCCAGCGTCAGGTCACCGTGTTTCAATAACGTGCCGTAAGGGTCGGCGAGGAACGGCAGCGGCACCTTGTTGGGCGACGCCGGGTTGACGGGATGCCAGTCGATGTCATTGCGGCCATCGGCAAGAGTGAACCCGGCAGTGAATTGCAGCCGCTAGCTCGCCCCGGGTGCCGCTGCTGGCTTCATGTCGCCTCAGCCTGTGGGCGCAGGTACCAGAACACCGACCAGGCTGGCAGGTAGTCCGGGTGCTGTTGCCCCGACCGGCCGGGATGTGTTGTGTAGAGCAGGGAGCCGCTGGGAGGCGTTACGCCCGTTACCGCCTGGTCACCGAGGTTGGCGAGCACCAATAGCTCGCAACCGTCGCTCAGCGCCCAGCCGGCGGACAGCGCGGTGGCGCCGATTTCGTGACAATGCCTGTTGAGCGCCCGGGCGCCCGCCAGGCGCGGAACGACTTCGCGTCGGCGTAGCGTGAGCAACTCACGGTGCAGCGCGAGCCAGTCCCGGTGCTGTGGCTCGCTCGGAATCTGCCAATCGAGCACCGCGGCGGCGAAAGTGCGCGGGTCCATGGGGTCGGGGACGCGCTGGCGTGCCGACCCTTCGCGGAATTGCGGGAAATGGGCGAACTCATTGCGGCGTCCTGCCACCACCTTGTCAGCCAGGTCGGGACCGAAATCACAGAAGAAGGGAAACGGCTGGGTGCAGCCCCATTCCTGGCCCATGAACAGCAACGGCGGCGACGGGGCGAGCAGCAGCAGGCTGAGTGCGGCGCGCAGCGGGGCGGCCTCGATCAGGAGGCTGATACGCTCGCCGAAGGCGCGGTTGCCGACCTGGTCGTGATTCTGCAGGAACGACACAAAAGCCGTGGCCGGCAGGTGGGCGCTGGGTTCACCGCGCGGTGCGCCGTCGCGATAGGCCGACGGCTCGCCCTGGTAGGCGAAACCTTCGGCCAGACAGCGCGCCAGGTGGCGCAGCGGCCGGACCGCGTAGTCTTTGTAGTAGCCGTCGGTCTCCCCGGTGAGCTGCACGTGCAGGGCGTGGTGGATGTCGTCGTTCCACTGCGCTACGTAGTGGATGGGCTGCCCCCGGCTATCCCTGTGCAGGTAGCGGGAGGCATTGTGGTCATTCTCCAGCACAAGATGGACGTGGCGGCTGTTGCCGAACGTGCTGTGGACGCACTCGGCCAATTCGGTAAGGATGTGCAGCCGCGAATCGTCCGCGATGGCGTGCACGGCATCGAGTCGCAGGCCGTCGAGGTGATACTCCTCCAGCCAGTACAGCGCGTTGTGAATGAAGAACTGCCGGACCCAGTGACGACCGGCGCTGTCATAGTTGATGCCGGCACCCCAGGGCGTCTGATGGCGTCCGCTGAAAAAGTCCGGGGCGTACACATGCAGGTAGTTGCCTTCGGGGCCGAAATGGTTGTACACCACGTCCATGAGTACCATCAGCCCGCGTGCGTGCGCGGCATCGACCAGTGCCTTGAGGTCATCGGGAGTGCCGTAACGGCTGTCGGGAGCGAACAGATAAGCGCCGTCGTAACCCCAGTTTCGCTGGCCGGGGAAGTCGGCAACCGGCATCAGCTCGATGGCGGTGGCACCGAGCTCTGCCAGATAGTCGAGCTTACCCTGCACGCCGGCGAAGTCGCCCTGCGGCGTGAAGCTGCCCACGTGCAATTCGTATAAGACGACTTCTTCCCACGGACGGCCGCGCCAGCTCGTGTCCCGCCACCGCCACGCGGCCGGGTCGACCACGGCGCTGGCGCCGTGCACGTCCTGCGGTTGAAACCGCGAGGCCGGGTCGGGTACCTGCATTTTGCCGTCGATGCGAAAGCGGTAGCGCGTGCCTGGGGTGGCGAGGTCGGTGGTGAAATCAAACCAGCCCTCCGGTTCCGCTGTCATGGAGACGGTGGTCCGGGGCGGACCGCGCTCGGTGCCGAGGTCCCAGAGACAGAGGTCGACTTGTCTCGCCGCCGGTGCCCAGAGTCGAAAGCGCACCCGCCCGTTCTCGAGCAGCTCGGCCCCGAACGGCATGTTGTGGCGACGCCTGGCCGTTGTCACGCTGCCTCCTCGGGCGA
>CBDTYI010000224.1:0-5004 GCA_965364565.1 uncultured Gammaproteobacteria bacterium
CAGGGTGAGGTCGAGGTGATCGGCAAGAATCTCGGTGCGCCGCTCGTCACCGAACTGCTCACGCACCTCGATCAGCTCGTCACGGATCACCTGCATCAGACGGTCGGGGTTGTTGAGAATATCCAGCAGGTCGCCGATGCGTTCGATCACCTGCTTGTATTCATCGACGATCTTGTCCTGTTCCAGTCCGGTCAGCTGGTGCAGACGCAGATCCAGAATCGCCTGGGCCTGGGCCTCCGACAAACGATAGACGTCGCCCTGATAACCGAAGCGGGTCTCCAGCCCGTCCGGACGCGACGCTTCGGCGCCGGAACGCTGCAACAGGTCGGTGACAATGCCCGGCGCCCATTCCCGGCGCATCAGTTCCTCGCGCGCCTCGGCGCGGCTGCTCGACGCCTTGATCAGTGCGATCACTTCGTCGATATTGGCCAGCGCCACCGCCAGGCCTTCCAATATATGCGCCCGCTCGCGCGCCTTGCGCAGCTCGAAGACGGTACGCCGGGTGACCACTTCGCGGCGGTGACGGACGAACGCCTCGAGCACCTGTTTGAGATTGAGCAGACGCGGCTGGCCATCGACCAGCGCCACCATGTTGATCCCGAACACGCTCTGCAGCTGGGTGTGCTGGTAGAGGTTGTTCAGGATGACTTCGGCCACCTCGCCGCGTTTCAGCTCGATCACCATGCGCATGCCGTCCTTGTCGGACTCGTCGCGCAACGTGCTGATGCCCTCGATCTTCTTGTCCTTGACCAGGTCGGCGATCTTCTCGAGCAGCCGCGCCTTGTTCACCTGGTAGGGCAGCTCGGTGACCACGATGGACTGCTTGGCGCCCTCTTCGCCCTCGACGTGGCTGCGCGCGCGGATGTACACGCGCCCGCGGCCGGTGTGATAGGCCTCGTGGATGCCACGCACGCCGTTGATCAGAGCTGCCGTGGGAAAATCGGGACCCGGTACGTGTTCCATCAGCTCCTTGATGGACAGTTCCGGGTTATCGATCAGCGCAACGCAGGCGGCGATGATCTCATTCAGGTTGTGCGGCGGAATGTTGGTGGCCATGCCCACCGCGATGCCCGCCGAGCCATTGACCAGCAGGTTCGGCACCCGGGTGGGAAACACCGACGGCTCGCGTTCCGACTCGTCGTAGTTGGCGACGAAGTCGACGGTTTCCTTGTCGAGATCCGCGAGCAGCTCGTGCGCGATCTTGGCCATACGCACTTCGGTGTATCGCATGGCGGCCGGCGAATCGCCGTCCACGGACCCGAAATTGCCCTGCCCGTCGACCAGCATGTAGCGCAGCGAAAACGGCTGCGCCATGCGCACAATGGTGTCGTACACCGCGGTATCGCCGTGCGGGTGATACTTACCGATGACGTCACCGACGATGCGGGCGGATTTCTTGTAGGGCTTGTTCCAGTCGTTACCCAGCTCGCTCATGGCGAACAACACACGCCGGTGCACCGGTTTCAGCCCGTCGCGTACATCGGGTAGCGCCCTTCCCACAATCACGCTCATCGCGTAATCGAGGTAGGACTGCCGCATTTCATCTTCCAGATTGACCGGAAGCACTTCTTTGGCAAAATCAGCCATGTTGATTCGTGATCAGGTTCCGTGGTCGAAGGAACGGAACTGCGTGTCTTCCGTCCCCCGCGTTGTGTCGTTGTTCTCGGACGCGCTGAAACATTCAGAGCGGCTAAAACCGCGATTCTATCATAGCCTTGTCAGGTACTGCATCTGGACAATCGGCGCTTAGAATGGCTCTGAGAACGCCTGGGAGGCGATCCGTCAATTATTCGTCATTCCATCAGTGCGTCCATTTTCGCCCTATCCGGCTTTTCGACCACGCGGCGCTCGGTCACTATGACATCCACCAGTTCGGCCGGCGTCACGTCGAAAGCGGGATTCCAGGCCTCGGCGCCCGCCGCCGCCACGCTGCGCCCCCCGAGCTCGAGCACTTCGCTTGCCGGACGCGTTTCGATGGGAATCTCGGCGCCGCTGGCGACCCGCATGTCCACGGTGGAGCTGGGCGCAACCACCATGAATTTCACGCCGTGGTGGCGCGCCGCCACCGCTGCGCTGTAGGTACCGATCTTGTTGGCGACGTCGCCGTTGGCCGCGATACGGTCGGACCCGACGATGACCCACTGCACCCGCCCCTGCTTCATCAGGTGCGCCGCCGCGCCGTCCACCAGCAGGGTCACCGGAATGGCGTCCCGCACCAGCTCCCAGGCGGTCAACCGCGCCCCCTGCAGCCAGGGGCGAGTCTCGTCGGCGAACACCCCCGCCAGCCGACCGGCCGCCCAGGCACTGCGAATCACGCCCAGTGCAGTGCCGTAACCGCCGGTCGCCAGGGAGCCGGTGTTGCAGTGGGTGAGCACTGCGCTGCCGGCCTCGATGAACGCGGCGCCCAGCTCGCCCATAGTGCGATTGGCGCGAATGTCCTCCTGGTGAATCGCCCGGGCCTCTTCGAGCAGCGCCGGCACCGGATCGCCCTCCAGGCCGGCAGCCTTAGCGCGCATGCGCTGCAGCGCCCACTGCAGATTGACAGCGGTGGGCCGAGCCTGCTGCACAACAGCCAGATCCTGCTCGAACTCCGTGCGCCAGTCTGCCGCGCTCTCGGAGAAGCGATTGCGGGCCGCCAGCACCGCAGCGTACCCGGCGCTGATGCCGATTGCCGGTGCGCCACGCACCACCATCTGTCTGATCGCAGCGGCGACCGCTGCGCTGTCATCGAGGCGCAGGTATTCTTCCTGTGTCGGCAGCAGGCGCTGGTCCAGCAACTGCAGCGCGCCATGCTCCCAGCTCACCGCCCGTATAGAATCGTGGTCGCTCCGCATCGCGAATTACTCCCGGCAAATATTGGTAAACAAATGTGTCATACCGTGGCCGCACCGGCGGAAACGGTTGCATAGCGGCGCCGATTGTACTTTACTCACGCCGCCGGGAAACCCGGCACGGGGCAGGCAGGCGGGCAGAACACTGCCGCCTCTCCGCCGGCACCCGGATATGCCGCAGCCAACCGCGCGGATTCACGAGTGCCGGTCACGCGGCCTTCGAACACCAACCTGTCAGAAGAAAAAGGAGTACGTCATGGACCAACTCGCCAACCTCAGCGACCCGACGCTGATCCAGACCATGGTCATCCCCTGGGCCATTAAGATCGGCGTAGCGCTCGCCATATTCATCATCGGTCGCTGGATCGCCAAGTGGATCACGAGCATGGTGCGCCGGGTCATGACCAGGGCCAACATGGACGAAATGCTGGTCCGCTTTCTCGGCAACATCGTCTACACCGTTCTGCTGCTCGCCGTCGTCATGGCCGCGCTCGATCACCTCGGCATACAGACCACCTCGCTGCTGGCCGTGTTCGGTGCCGCCGGTCTGGCCATCGGCCTGGCGCTCAAGGACTCGCTGGGCAACTTCTCCTCCGGGGTGATGCTGATCCTGTTCCGTCCCTTCAAGGTGGGCGACTTCATCGAAGCCGGCGGCACCAGCGGCGTGGTCGAGGAAGTGCGCATGTTCGCCACCATGTTCCGCACCGGTGACAACCGCGAAGTGATCGTGCCCAACAGCCAGATCTACGGCGGCACCATCGTAAACTACTCAGCCAGGGACACGCGGCGCATCGACATGGTGTTCGGCATCGGCTACGACGACGACATGGCCAAGGCCAAACAGATCATCGAAGACATCATGAAACAGGATGAGCGTATCCTTGCCGACCCGGCGCCCGCCATCGCCCTGGGCGAACTCGGCGACAACAGCGTCAACTTCAATGTCCGTCCCTGGGTGAACAGTGGCGACTACTGGCCGGTGCGCGCCGACATGCTGGAGAAGGTCAAGCTGGCGTTCGACGCCAACGGCATCAGCATCCCCTACCCGCAACGCGACGTGCACATCCACAACGCCGCATAGCCCACAGGGGCCCAGCGGTATCGTTGTCACCACCCTGCCTGCGCCGCCAGTGGCCAGGCAGGGGCGTGTTGTGCCGCGCCGTGCCGCGGCTATATAGTCCGCTCTGAGCAGCTTCTGCATTGCGGACAACAACATGCAAACAACCGAAACCCTCGTCCACGCCCGCTGGGTGATCCCTGTCGAACCCGACCACCGGGTCCTCGAATACCACAGCCTGGCCATAGACGATGGGCGCATCAGCGCGATTCTGCCGAGCGCCGAGGCACGCCAGTCGTTTCAGGCTCAAACCAGCGTCAACCTGGCCAGTCATGCCGTCATCCCCGGGCTGGTAAACGCCCACACTCACGCCGCCATGACGCTGCTGCGGGGCATCGCGGACGACCTGCACCTCATGGACTGGCTGCAGAAGCACATCTGGCCGGCCGAGCAAAAATGGGTCAGCGAGCAGTTCATTCACGACGGCACCCAGCTGGCCATCGCCGAGATGCTGCGCAGTGGCAGCACCTGTTTCAACGACATGTATTTCTTTCCGGAGGTGACCGCACGCGTGGCCGCCGGCAGCAGCATCCGCGCCTGTGTCGGCCTCATCATGCTGGATTTTCCCACCGCCTACGCGGACAACCCGGATCAGTATTTCGCCAAGGGTCTGGCCCTGCACGACGAGTACCGCCATCATCCGCTGGTCAGAAACGCCTTTGCACCGCACGCCCCGTACACGGTATCCGACGCGCCGCTGAAAAAAGTGCAGGTGCTGGCGGACGAACTCGATATACCGGTGCACATACACCTGCACGAAACCGCCAGCGAGGTCGAGGAGAGCCGCGCGAGGACCGGCCGGCGGCCACTGGAACGGCTCGAGACACTGGGCCTGCTGTCACCGGCCCTGAGCGCCGTTCACATGACCCAGCTGCAGGACGACGAAATCGCCCGCCTGGCCGCCGCCGGCGCCACAGTGGTGCACTGCCCGGAATCCAACCTGAAGCTCGCCAGCGGTTTCTGCCCGGTGCAGAGGTTGCTCGACGCCGGGGTCAACGTGGCGCTGGGCACCGACGGCGCGGCCAGCAACAACGATCTCGACATGCTCGGCGAGAT
>CBDTYI010000225.1:0-4959 GCA_965364565.1 uncultured Gammaproteobacteria bacterium
GAAATCTTCGAATACGCCGCCGGGGGGTTCCGGGATTTCACCCGCATCGCCTCCAGCGATCCGGTCATGTGGCGGGATATCTGCCTGGCCAACCGCGATGCCGTGGTGGCCATGGTGGAGCACTTCAGCAAAGACCTCGACACCCTGACCCGGGCCATGCGCAAACGCGACGCGGATGCCATCCTGAAGATATTCGTCGACGCGAAATCGGCGCGCGATGGCTTCGCCGGCTGACGGAATCACACCGATGCGTACGCCACCCAATCTTCGTTTTTCAGTGCAACCGGGCGGCTCCCTGCAGGGCCGTATCCGGGTTGCCGGCGACAAGTCCGTCTCTCATCGCTCGATTATGCTGGGCGCCATCGCCGAAGGCGTGACGGAAATCACCGGTTTCCTCGAAGGTGAAGACAGTCTCGCCACACTCAATGCGTTTCGCGCCATGGGTGTGGCCATCGAGGGTCCGCGCGACGGCAAGGTTGTGGTGCACGGAGTCGGCCTGCACGGTCTGCGCGCCCCGGCCGCTCCGCTCGATCTGGGCAATTCGGGCACCTCCATGCGCCTGTTATGCGGCCTGCTGGCCGGCCAGGCCTTCGATGTCGAACTGGTCGGCGACCGGTCCCTGATGAGCCGGCCGATGCGCCGGGTCACCGAACCGCTGACGGAGATGGGGGCGCGTATCAGCAGCACGGAACAGGGCACCGCGCCGCTCAGGATCAGCGGCGGGCAGTCGCTGCAGGGCATCCACTACGCCATGCCGGTGGCCAGTGCGCAGGTCAAATCGTGCCTGTTGCTGGCCGGGCTTTACGCCGGCGGCCGCACCTGCGTGACCGAGCCGGCGCCTACGCGCGACCATACCGAACGCATGCTGTCGGGCATGGGGTACCCGGTCGAGCGCAGGGATGACACCGCCTGCCTGCAGGGCGGCGGCAGGCTCAGCGCAACCCCTATCGACGTGCCGGCGGATATCTCTTCGGCGGCGTTCTTTCTGGTCGGTGCCAGCATCGCCGCCAACTCGGATCTGCTGCTCGAGCACGTCGGCATTAATCCGACCCGCACCGGCGTGCTCGAGATTCTCAGGCTGATGGGCGCCGACATTGAAATTCTCGACCGGCGTGAGATCGGCCGCGAGCCGGTTGCCGACCTGCGCGTGCGCGCGGCGCGCCTGCACGGTATCGAGATTCCCGAGTCGCTGGTGCCGCTGGCCATTGACGAATTTCCGGTGCTGTTCGTTGCCGCGGCCTGTGCCGAGGGCCGCACCGTTTTGACCGGCGCCGCGGAGTTGCGGGTCAAGGAAAGCGATCGCATCCAGGTGATGGCCGACGGTCTGCAGGCCCTGGGGGTCGCGGCGCAACCGACCGCCGACGGCATGGTGATCGACGGCGGGGCGCTGGGCGGGGGCGCGGTGGACAGCAAAGGGGATCACCGCATCGCGATGTCATTCGCCATGGCCGCCTTGCGCGCCGACGGGCCCATCGTGATCGATGACTGCGCCAACGTGAATACCTCGTTCCCGGGCTTCGTTGCGCTCGCCTCCAGTGTCGGTCTCGGGATTCGCGAAGTGTGATTCACAGCCCGGCCGTCGCGGGTCGTGCGCCCGGTGGCGGCCGAGTGATAGCGGGGAGTAACAGTCATATGTCCAACGATCCGGTTGTTCCGGTGATTACCATCGATGGCCCAAGCGGTTCCGGCAAGGGAACCGTCAGCCGCATGCTCGCCCGCGAGCTGGGGTTTCATTTTCTCGATAGCGGTGCGCTGTACCGCCTGCTGGCGCTGGCCGCGACCCGGCGCGGCGTACCGCTGGATGACGCAGTCGGGCTGGCAGCGCTGTGTGGCGAACTGGACATTCGCTTTCCGGCCGACGCCGCCGCCGATCTGGTGCTGCTCGACGGCGAGGATGTGACCCAGGAAATCCGCACCGAGGCGGCCGGCAGTGGTGCCTCTCAGGTGGCAGCGCTGCCGGCGGTGCGCACGGCGCTGCTGAAGCGTCAGCGCGACTTCCGCGCTGCGCCGGGCCTGGTGGCCGACGGTCGCGATATGGGTACCGTGGTGTTTCCCGACGCTCAGGCCAAGTTCTTTCTGACCGCGAGTGCAGAAGAACGCGCAGAAAGACGCTTTAAGCAATTGAAGGAAATGGGAATCGATGCGATTTACGAAGACATTCTGGCGGATATCCGGGCGCGCGATGAACGCGATGCCGGCCGTTCTGTGGCGCCGCTGCGGGCGGCGGAGGACGCCGAACAGGTCGACACCACCGACCTGGATATCGCCGCCACCATGGCATGCCTGCGGGATTTGCTAAAAAATCGTCTAAACCCGTGAATTCCATAGAATATACAGTTATACTGTAAGGCTATCTGGTCTGGCACCGTGCGACGGTGCCAGTTGTTTTTTAAACGTCAACCCGTCAACCGGGGCATTTTTCCCCCGCAGAGCGGACCTAATTGTGCCGTTGCCCGATTGCAGCGGAAGGATTTTTCACCCATGTCTGAAAGTTTTGCTCAACTCTTTGAAGAAAGCCTTGCGAATAAAGAAATGCGTCCGGGCTCCATCGTCACCGGTACAGTGGTCGACATCCAGCCCGACGCGGTGATTGTGAATGCCGGTCTCAAGTCCGAGGGCGTCATTCCCATCGAACAGTTCTACAACAGTCAGGGTGAAGTCGAGGTCGCCGTTGGCGACGCAGTCGAGGTGTCACTGGATGCCGTCGAAGACGGTTTCGGTGCTACGCGTCTGTCGCGTGAAAAAGCCAAACGTGCGCAGGTCTGGAAGCGACTGGAAAAAGCCAGTGAGGACGGTGAGATCGTCAAGGGTGTGATCAGCGGCAAGGTGAAGGGCGGCTTCACGGTCGATATCGACGAGATCCGCGCCTTCCTGCCCGGTTCGCTGGTCGACGTGCGTCCGGTGCGCGATACCACCTACCTGGAAGGTAAGGAACTCGAATTCAAGATCATCAAGCTCGATCAGCGCCGCAACAACGTCGTGGTGTCGCGTCGCGCCGTGGTGGAATCCGAGTACAGCGCGGAACGCGAACAGCTGCTCGAAACGTTGCAGGAGGGCGCGCAGGTCAAGGGTATCGTCAAGAATCTCACCGACTACGGTGTGTTCGTCGACCTGGGCGGTATCGACGGCCTGCTGCACATCACCGACATGGCCTGGAAGCGGGTCAAGCACCCGTCTGAAATCGTCAACGTCGGTGACGAGATCGAAGTGAAAGTGCTCAAGTTCGACCGCGAACGCAATCGCGTTTCGCTGGGCCTGAAGCAACTGGGTCAGGATCCCTGGGCGGATCTGGCGCGCCGCTATCCGGAAAACACGCGGCTGTTCGGCGCGGTCACCAACATTGCCGACTACGGCTGCTTTGTGGAAATCGAGGACGGTGTGGAAGGCCTGGTGCACGTTTCGGAAATGGACTGGACCAACAAGAACGTCAATCCCGGCAAGGTGGTGCACATCGGTCAGGAAGTGGAGGTCATGGTGCTCGATATCGACGAAGAGCGCCGCCGCATTTCGCTGGGTATGAAGCAGTGCCATACCAATCCGTGGGAGGAGTTCTCCGCGACCCATAACAAGGGTGATCACGTTACCGGCACCATCAAGTCCATCACCGATTTCGGCATCTTCATCGGCCTGCCGGGCGGTATCGACGGTCTGGTCCACCTGTCCGACATCTCCTGGAACGATGAGGGCGAGGAAGCCGTACGCGACTTCAAGAAGGGTGATGAGCTGGAGGCCGTGGTGCTGTCGGTGGACGCCGAGCGCGAGAGGATTTCCCTTGGACTTAAACAGCTTGAGAAAGATCCTTTTTCCAGTTTCACAGCTGAAAACCCTAAAGGAAGTATCGTCAAGGGCGTTATTAAGGAAGTCGATGCCAAGGCGGCAATCGTCGAGCTGGGAGATGGCGTGGAAGGAACTCTGCGTGCCTCCGAGCTGGCCCGCGACCGGGTCGAAGACGCTCGCACGGTGCTGAACGTGGGCCAGGAGATCGAAGCCAAGTACATCGGTGTGGATCGGAAAAACCGCGCCATTCAGCTGTCCATCAAAGCCAAGGATAGCGACGAGGAAGCCGCGGCGATCAAGGATTACACCCGTACCTCGGGGCCGGCGGGCGCCAAGCTGGGCGACGTATTGAAGGAACAACTTGAAAATAGTGGAGACTAATCAGTATATTAGTCTGGTATTGGACAGCGGTTTGAGGGGAGGCCGGGCGGCCTCCCCGAAGCCGATCGGGGACAGCGTTATGACAAAGTCAGAGTTAATCGAACTGCTCGCGGCTAAAAACAGTCATCTGAACCATAAGGATGTGGAGCTGGCCGTCAAAAGCCTGATCGAACAGATGAGCTTGTCGCTGTCGACGGGTAACCGCATCGAGATCCGCGGCTTCGGCAGCTTCTCCCTGCACTATCGCCCGCCCCGGATGGGACGCAACCCCAAGACCGGCGAAGCGGTCGCGCTGGCGGCCAAATATGTGCCCCACTTCAAGCCCGGCAAGGAACTGCGTGAACGGGTCAATATTCACCAGTCGGGCGAAACGTCCGAGAGTTCGCCAGTGTCGAGTGACAGCGGCGAGCATAACACTCGCGAAGAAGGCAGCCTGTTCTAGGTATTTGCCGCAAACCTGTAAACACCACATAATTACCGCTCCTGATTGGAAAAAATGCGTTAGGGGCGGTCATGTTGCGTCTGTTCGGCTTCATTTTGCTCATCGTTCTGGTGGTGCTCGGCCTGTCGTTCGCGGTACTCAACGCCGAACCTGTGCCGCTCAATTATTATTTCGGTTCCCGCGACATTCCGCTGTCCATGGTGGTGGTGCTGTCGCTGGCCGCGGGTGCCCTGATCGGGGTGCTGGTCAGCATGGGAATGATTCTGCGCCTCAAGCAGCAGGCGGCACAGCTGCGCCGGAAGCTGCGGCGAGCCGAACAGGCGGCTGATCACCTGAGCGTTCTCCCCGCGAAGCAGTAG
>CBDTYI010000226.1:0-4949 GCA_965364565.1 uncultured Gammaproteobacteria bacterium
ATCGTGGTGACCGTCGCCTACAGCATCCAGCAGGATGACCTGGTCGGGGCGGCGCTGACTGCGCACGCCTTCCAGAGCTCTATCGGCGTGGCCGGCGCCGGCGTGGTGGGCGTCGGCCTCAGTCTGTTCGCTTTCTCCACCATGATCGCCTGGTCCTACTACGGCGATCGCTCGGCGTATTTCCTGTTCGGCGAGGGCGCGGTGCGACCCTACCGGGTGCTGTTTACGTTCCTGGTGATAATCGGCGCGGCCGTGCCCCTGAAGCTGGTGTGGAATATCGCCGACATCACCAACCTGCTCATGGCACTGCCGAATCTGCTCAGTCTCGCGCTGCTGGCGGGACTGGTGCAGCGACTCAAGAACGAGTATTTTTCACGCTCGTTCCGTATCGCAACATCCGAGGCAGATTGATGAGCGCAGTCACCACTGACAGCGGCCTGGTATACGAAGACATCGAAGTCGGAGCCGGCGCCCTGTGTACGGGGCGTGGCCAGACCGCCATCGTGCATTACACCGGCTGGCTGGAAGACGGTACTCAGTTCGACTCCAGCAGGGACCGCAGCAAACCGTTCAGTTTTCCGGTTGCGTGCGGCTATGTCATTCCCGGCTGGGATGAGGGCGTGGTCGGCATGCAGGTCGGCGGTGTGCGCCGGCTCACCGTTCCTCCGCAGCTGGGCTATGGCGAGAAGGGCGCGGGCAGCGTCATCCCGCCCAACGCCACACTCAGCTTCGAGATTGAGCTGCTGGAGATTTCCGAGTAAATGCTGCTCGAGGCGCTGGAAGCCCAGATTGAACAGGATGTGCGCCGGGCGCTGGAAGAGGATCTGGGCAGTGGCGACATCAGCGCCGAGCTGATTCCCGCCGACCGCGTCTGGAAGGCCGCTGTCATCAGCCGCGAAGCCGCGATCCTGTGCGGGCACAACTGGTTCGACGCCGTGTTCCAGCACCTCGACACCAGCGTCGATATCCGCTGGTATGCGCACGATGGCGATGCCATCGCAGCCGACCAGCAACTGTGCACCCTCAAGGGCCCGGCGCGCGCGCTGCTGAGCGGCGAGCGCGCCGCGCTCAACTTCCTGCAGACGCTGTCCGGCACCGCGACCCTGGCACACGCTTACGCCAGCCGGCTGGAGGGTCTGGCCACGCGCATACTGGATACCCGCAAGACCATTCCCGGCCTGCGCCGCGCGCAGAAGTACGCGGTACGCTGCGGCGGCTGTCACAACCACCGCTTCGGCCTCTACGACGCCTTCCTGATCAAAGAGAACCATATCGCCGCGGCCGGCTCCATCGCCGACGCGATCCGCGCCGCGCGCGCGCTCGGTAAACAGCTGCCGGTGGAAATCGAGGTGGAAAATCTGCCCGGGCTGGAACAGGCGCTGCAGGCGGGCGCCGACCGTGTGCTGCTGGACAACTTCGACATCGACCTGCTGCGCGAGGCGGTAGCCGTCACTGCCGGGCGTGCGGAGCTGGAGGCGTCCGGTGGTATCACCCTCGACAATGTGCGCGACTACGCCGCCACCGGCGTGGACTACATTTCCATCGGCGCCCTGACCAAGCACCTGCGCGCCATCGACCTGTCGATGCGCTTTCAGTAGCGCTTTCACGCCACGGGCAGGAGAATCGACCCGGCATGCAGTATCGCAAACTCGGCAACACCGACATCGACGTCAGCGTCATCTGTCTGGGCACCATGACCTGGGGGGAGCAGAACAGCCAGGCCGAGGCCTTTGCGCAGATGGACTACGCCCTGGACCAGGGCGTGAACTTCTTCGACACCGCCGAGCTGTATTCCATCCCACCGAAAGCCGCTACCTACGGACGCACCGAGGAGATCATCGGCAACTGGCTGGCACAGCGCGGCACACGCGAACGGATTGTTCTGGCCAGCAAGATCGCCGGCCCGGGCGAGGACTGGCTGCCGCACATCCGCGCGGGCAAGACCCGCTTCAATCGCACCCACATAGAAACCGCGCTTAATGCCAGCCTGAAACGCCTGCAGACCGACTACCTGGACCTCTACCAGCTGCACTGGCCGGAGCGTAACACCAACTTCTTCGGCCAGCTGGGCTTCAGCCCCGCGGACCGGGATGAATTCACACCCGTCGCAGAGACCCTGCAGGCGCTGGACGCGCAGGTGCGCGCCGGCAAGATCCGCCACATCGGTTTATCCAACGAGACTCCCTGGGGCGTGATGGGTTTTCTGCAGGCCGCCGAGCGGCTCGGGCTGTCCCGCATCGTAAGCGTGCAAAACCCCTACAGCCTGCTGAATCGGAGCTATGAAGTGGGGCTCGCCGAAATTTCGTGGCGCGAACACTGCGGCCTGCTGGCCTATTCCCCGCTCGGCTTCGGCGTGCTTTCCGGCAAGTACCTCGACGGGGCGCGGCCAAGCGGCTCGCGGCTCAATCTGTTTCCGGACTACACCCGCTACAGCAATCCGGCCGCCGAATCCGCCACCGCCCGCTACGTCGCACTGGCCCGCGAGCACCGGCTGGACCCGGCGCAGATGGCGCTGGCGTTCGTCAACGCCCGTCCTTTCCTGACCAGCACCATTATCGGCGCCACCAGCATGGAGCAGCTGAAAAGCAACATCGGCAGTATCGAGCTGAGCTTGTCCCAGCAGGTTCTGGAAGGGATCGAGGCGATCCACAGCGCGTATCCCAACCCCAGCCCGTGAAGCGCCGCGCGCTACCCGCACCGCTGGATTTTGGGCCTGAACATGATAACGTGGAAAGCATCCGCAACGGCCGGCTCGCGGCGGCATAGCAAGCAAGGCCGGCGCGCCGCGCCGGCCCACAGAGGTAGCTCAGCATGTATTCGGTAGACGATCTCAAGCAACAGAACCAGGACATCTGCGAGTTGTGCGATGTGCTGGCGGTGCTCATGGAACAGAAATCCCTGCACAACAACCGGTACGTGTGCGAACTGATGTCGCGTTTCAAGGAAAAAGTGTGGATGCACCTGGTGTTCGAAGACAACACGCTGTACGCGGAACTGGCCCGTCACCACGATAAGGCGGTGAGTGAAACCGCACGCACCTTTCACGATAATGCCAGGGAAATCAAGAAACGCTTCTCGGGCTATGTCCGGCGCTGGTGCAAACCGGCGGTGGATGATGCGGAGCACGAAGCGCTGGTGAAGGAAAG
Organism: uncultured Gammaproteobacteria bacterium; assembly: GCA_965364565.1. GTDB lineage: Bacteria > Pseudomonadota > Gammaproteobacteria > DSM-19610 > DSM-19610 > Thiogranum. The sequence goes on from CBDTYI010000226.1 coordinate 3,147, forward strand.
CCGGGAGATTTTCCAGCTGCTCAAAAAGCGGGTGGAATACGAAAACCAGCACATGTTCCCGCTGCTCGAGTAGCGCGCAGAACCGTTCGGCCCTGCGCCCAAATCGGCTCCAGCCGAACACAGCGACGCCCCGGCCGACACGGCGGGTGGTGTGTTTTCGACACTACCCATATTCGTATGGGGTTCAGCCGAATCCAACTCGCCGCTTGCGCGCTAACCGAGGCGCTCCGGGTGATTTGACAGTTGCCCTTGTGGCTATGACCTGCGCCTCAGCGCTGTCATCTCTTGGTTGATCACCCGCGTACAAGCTTCAATATAGCGGATCCGCGCCCTGGCGCCACATCCGCCACCGGTATTCGGAGCTTTGTTTGATCTGGATCAGGTACGTCACGAGTTCCGCCGGAGGCTGCAGCCGCAGGTCTGATTAAATACACAGCGCCGCTCTGCTCTGGTATAAAGCGTCTATGTCACCGCAACGCTCCCGGGTCCCGACTTGAGCCAATGCATACTCATCGCACTGTCCAGTCACGGCTTCGGCCATCTGGGACAGACCGCGCCCGTTGTCGATGCACTCAGGCAGCGCCGGCCACAAGCCCGGCTGGTGGTACGCAGCCGGCTGCCCGAGTTCAAGTTGCGGGAAAAGCTCGGCGACGACATCGAAATCCAGACCGCCGAACTGGATATCGGCATCATTCAGAAGGATGCACTGAACATCGATGTCGAGGCTACGGCAGAAAAATACACCGCCTTTCACCAGGATTGGGAAGCGCTGCTTGAGCGCGAAAAACAGGCGCTCCGCGACATCCGTCCGGACCTGATTATCGCCAACATTCCCTACCTGACACTGGCTGCAGCACAGCAGCTCGGCATACCCAACCTTGCGTTTTGTTCGCTGAACTGGGCGGAACTGTACCAGTATTTCTTTGCCGCGCGCCCGGAATCCGCGCCGATCCTCGAGCAGATGCTGGATGCCTACAACGGCGCCCTGTGTTTTCTGCAACCAGCCCCTGCCATGCGCATGCCCGGGATCGAAAACGGGGTTGCCATCGGACCGGTTGCCCAGCTTGGCAATGATGTCACCGGCGCGCTGCGTACCAGGCTCGGTACCGACACCGCCACCGCGCTGGTGCTGTTTTCCGTGGGCGGCATGGAAATCAGCACACCGTGCGACGGCTGGCCACGTTTTCCCGGACTGCACCTGCTGGTACCCGAAATCTGGAACAGCCGCCACCCCGACACCACGGCCCTGGAGACGCTCGGCTATTGCTTCGCCGACTTGATGCGATCCTGTGATGTACTGATCGCAAAACCCGGCTACGGCAGTTTCGTGGAGGCCGCCTGTCTCGGTAAACCGGTACTCTATCTGCCGCGACCCAACTGGCCGGAAGCGCCGATCCTGATCGACTGGCTGCAGCAGCACGGCACCTGTAGGCAACTGCAATACGCGGACTTCCACGCCGGAGCGCTGGCCACGCCGGTCGGCGACCTGGTTCATCGGGCCAGGCCCGGGACCATCGAACCGAGCGGTATCGCGGCTGCGGTCGACACCATTTGCCGCTACCTGTAACCGCCCGAAAGCAGGCTCGTTTCGCGCCCCGGCCTTCAAAAATCCGTCCGCCTGCCGCTAACCGCGATGCACAGTACGATGATGCCCAAAACGGCTGTGTGGCTGCTGGAAACCGCTCTCTTCCCTCCGGCAGCCAGGCCAGCGTCCCGTCTGATCACAGGGCGCTGGCTTTTTTATGCGTGCCATTGCCCCGCTTCGCTCCACCTGGCTGGCCTGCAGGCGGTCACCGAACGACG
>CBDTYI010000227.1:0-4938 GCA_965364565.1 uncultured Gammaproteobacteria bacterium
AACGGCCGGATCATCTGCGAGTGACACACATAGCACCCTTCGCGGATATAGACATCGCGCCCTTCCAGCTGCAGCGCGGTGTAGGGTTTGAGGCCCTCGACCGGTTCGGTGGTGCTTTTCAGGAAGAACAGCGGCACGATCTCCACCAGACCGGCGATGCTGATGACGAGCAGGATCAATACCGCCATCAGGCCGATATTTTTTTCGACAACTTCATGACTCATGACAGTTCTCCTCTGCTAGGCGGTCTGCGGGATAGCCGCTTCTGCCGGCTTGGCACCGGACACGGTCTTGATGACGTTGTAGGCCATCACCAGCATGCCGGTGAGGAACAGAGCGCCGCCCACGAAGCGCACGAAGTAGTACGGGTACATGGCGCTCAGCGACTCGACGAAGCTGTACGTCAGGGTGCCGTCGTCGTTTACGGCGCGCCACATCAGGCCCTGCATGATGCCGGCGATCCACATGGCGACGATGTACAGCACCACGCCGATGGTCGACATCCAGAAGTGCCAGTCAATGAGCCGGATCGAGTACATCTGCTCGCGGCCGAACAGTTTCGGGACCAGAAAATACACGGCGCCGATCGACACCATCGCCACCCAGCCCAGTGCCCCGGAGTGCACGTGACCGATGGTCCAGTCGGTGTAGTGTGATAGTGCGTTCACTGTCTTGATGGACATCATCGGTCCTTCAAACGTGGACATGCCGTAGAAGGACAGTGAAACGATCAGGAACTTGAGAATCGGGTCGGTACGCAGTTTGTGCCAGGCGCCCGACAGGGTCATGATGCCGTTGATCATGCCGCCCCAGGATGGCGCCAGCAGGATCAGGGAGAACACCATGCCCAGCGACTGCGCCCACACCGGCAGCGCCGTGTAGTGCAGGTGGTGAGGTCCGGCCCACATGTAGGTGGAAATCAGGGCCCAGAAGTGCACCACCGACAGGCGGTAGGAGTACACCGGGCGGCCCGCCTGCTTGGGCACGAAGTAGTACATCATGCCGAGGAAGCCGGCGGTGAGGAAAAAGCCCACTGCATTGTGGCCGTACCACCACTGCACCATGGCGTCGATGGCGCCCGGATACACCGAATAGGACTTGGTCATACTGACCGGCAGCGCCGCGCTGTTGCCCAGGTGCAGCACCGCGACGGTGAGGATAAAGGCGCCGTAGAACCAGTTGGCTACATAGATGTGTTTGACGCGGCGCTTCAGTATGGTGCCGAAAAACACGATGGCATAGGCGACCCACACCAGAGTGATCAGAATATCGATGGGCCACTCCAGCTCTGCGTATTCCTTGCTGGTGGTGATACCCAGCGGCAGCGTCACCGCGGCCAGCACGATAATCAGGGTCCAGCCCCAGAAGGTGAAGGCGGCGAGACCGTCGCTGAACAGCCGGGTCTGGCAGGTGCGCTGTACCACGTAATAGGAGGTAGCAAACAGGGCCGACCCGCCGAAAGCGAAAATCACTGCGTTGGTGTGCAGCGGACGCAGGCGACTGAACGTCAGCCAGGGCAGGTCGAAGTTCAACTGTGGCCATACCAGCTGCGCGGCGATCAATACCCCGACCAGCATGCCGACGATGCCCCACACGACGGTCATGATGGTGAACTGGCGCACGACCTTGTAGTTGTACGTGGTCTGTGAGTCCATAGCGTTTCCCTATAGCGTTGATGGATTTTGAATGGCTGAAAAAAGGGCAGCGACACTAGGCCGCTGCCCCCGAGTGCAATCAGAACTTCTTGCCGAGCCCGGCGAACACGACCCAGGGGTCTATATCCACGTCCGAGTTGCCGACTCCGCTTCCGATCCAGGCCTCGGGCCTGATCTGCAGGTAGTACACCGTGGTATTAAACATGAAATCATCGCCGAACATCCAGTCGAAGCCGGCCACGCCGGCGGCACCCCAGCTGTCAGACAGGTTGATGTCTTTCACGCCGAGATCATCCAGCACCCCGGTGGTGTTCTCGTTGAAGAAGTGAGTGTAGTTTACCCCCGCGCCGACATAAGGCACTACGCTGCCCAGGCCGCTGAAGTGCCAGTTCACGGTCAGGGTCGGCGGCAGGTGTTTGGTCTTGGCGACCACGCCAAGATCGGTTCCGTCCAGATTAGCGGTGATATCATGGTCAAAGGGCGCGGCGCCCAGCAGCTGCACACCGATGTTCCTGGTAAACATGTAGCCGAGGATAATGCCCAGGCTGCTGTCGTTTTTTACGCCCGGTTCCAGACAGCTTCCCAGTGCTGCCGCTGTGGCGCCGTCGAAACAGTCTGCGTCATCGTTGGGAGTCACCTTGGTGCCACCAAGTCGAACCACGAAGTCACCCGACTCATAGGCCATGGCAGGTGCGGCGGTAAACGCAGCCGCCAGCGCCGCTGCCAATGCCGTCTTTGTCACACTATTCATCATGTTATCTCCCAGATTAGCGTTAAAAACCGGGGGATAACTTTGCGCGATGAGCGGCTGCCGGACATTGACTCAGGTCAAAGGCCCATCACAAATGACTAATAGTCTAATAAATAGGGATATTAGCGGCTTGTTGGCCGGGCGCGGTGGGTGCTGTCGCCGCCGCATCGGGAGCCCGAAAACATGCACAGCCGATCCCGGTCGAGCAGCTCGATATGTTTGCGGTCGACCCGCAGCAGCCCCTCGTTCTGAAACCGGGTGAACAGACGGCTGACGGTTTCCAGGGCCAGACCCAGGTAGTTGCCGATATCGCTGCGCGACATGCTGAGATTGAACTGCGTGGCGGAAAAGCCACGCCGCCGGAAGCGGTCGGACAGCCCGATCAGGAAGGAGGCGAGACGTTCCTCGGCGGATTTCTGCCCCAGAATGACCATATTCTGTTCATCATCGCGGATCTCCTGGCTCATCACCCTGAGCAGCTGGCGCTGTAATCCCGGCAGCTGCACACTCAGCGTCTCCAGGTCCCTGAAGGGAATCTCACACACGCTGGTGGTTTCCAGCGCCCGGGCGGCCAGTGGGTGAAATCCATCCGCAATCGCATCCAGCCCGACCAATTCACCGGGCAGGTGGAAGCCCATGACCTGCTCCTGGCCCTCTTCCGAGGTGGCGTAGGTCTTCAGGGAACCGGAGCGCACCGCGAACAGCGACTGGAACGGGGCGCCGATGCGGAACAGGTGATCACCGCGTGTCAGCGGTCGCTTGCGGTCGATAATGGAATCCAGTCGGCCAAGGTCGTCCTGGCCGATGCCGACCGGCAGACAGATCTCGTTCAGGCTGCATTCCTGGCAGGCAACCTTGATTTCCTTGAGCGAGACGACTTTTTCGACTTTGCGCGTTGGCATGGTGGGACACTAGTCATGAACCGCCTTGGTGCAATTGGAGCAAATTCATTGATCTGGATCAACATATAAATAAGTGTGCCCGGGTGGTTCTCTAAGCGGTGAATATGGGCTAGGATGCAGGGCATGTCTGACTGTTTGATTTGTATCAAATAAACAATGGCCGCTCGTGCAGCGCAGTTGAGCCGCGATACCCTGGAAACACAGATCAGCGTTGCGCTCGATCTGGATGGAAGCGGCGCCACGCAACTGGCTACCGGCGTGCCGTTTCTCGATCACATGCTCGACCAGGTTGCACGGCACGGTCTGATGGATTTATCCGTGCAGGCAAAAGGGGACCTGCACATCGATGCGCACCACACCGTCGAGGACATCGGCATCACGCTGGGGCAGGCCTTCGACCAGGCGCTCGGCGATAGAAAAGGTATCCGGCGTTACGGCCACGCCTATGTGCCGCTCGACGAGGCGCTGTCGCGGGTGGTGATCGACTTCTCAGGTCGCCCGGGGCTGGAGTATCAGGTCAGCTTTCCGCGCGGCCGCATAGGGGACTTCGATGTTGATCTTTTTCACGAGTTTTTTCAAGGATTTGTGAATCATGCCAGGGCCACGCTGCACATCGACTGTCTGCGCGGCGTGAATGCGCACCATATCGCCGAAACCGCCTTCAAGGCGTTCGGCCGGGCGCTGCGGATAGCGGCCGAGGCGGATCCCCGTATGACGGGTATGATGCCGTCCACCAAGGGGAGCCTGTGAGCCGATAACATCCGGGTCGGGCCGAGCCGGTGGCCGTTTTGAAACGCCATGCCTTCCGTTGCCATCATCGATTACGAAATGGGAAACCTGCATTCCATCGCCAAGGCGGTGGAGCACGTCGCACCGCAGACCCGCGTGCGGGTGACCTCCGATCGTGCCGAGATCCTGGCCGCCGACCGGGTGATCTTCCCCGGCGTGGGCGGTATCGGGCATTGCATGGAGGCGTTGACGCGCAGCGGTCTCGACCAGGTGGTGCGTGAAGCTGCAGCCAGCCGGCCGTTGCTGGGCATCTGCCTCGGCATGCAGGCGCTGCTGGATGCCAGCCAGGAGAGCGGGGGTACCGCCTGTCTCGGCCTGATCCCCGGCGAGGTACGGCGCTTCGCCGAGCCGCTGGCCGATCCGGCCACGGGAGCGAGGCTCAAGGTGCCCCATATGGGCTGGAACCAGGTGCATCACAACAGTCACCCGCTGTGGGACGGCATCGCCCAGGACAGCCGCTTCTACTTTGTGCACAGCTACTATGCTGCGCCGGCAGCTGACAGTGACCGGGCCGCGAGCACCGATTACGGCGATTCTTTCTGTTGCGCGCTGGCTCGCGAAAACCTGTTTGCGGTACAGTTCCACCCGGAAAAGAGCCAGCGTGCCGGCCTGACCCTGCTGCACAACTTCAGCCGCTGGGATGGCCAGACCTGAATACCACACCATACATAACAGCCACACACCAGCAATACACCAGACGAGGAATGACGCATGCTGCTGATTCCTGCCATTGATCTCAAGGACGGAAAATGTGTTCGGCTCCGGCAGGGCCGCATGGAGGACGAGACGATTTTCGCCGACGACCCGATGGACATGGCGCAGCGCTGGGTGGATGCCGGCG
>CBDTYI010000228.1:0-4929 GCA_965364565.1 uncultured Gammaproteobacteria bacterium
TGGCTCGGTCCGCATCCAAACCTGCAACGCGGCACCGCCTTTAGCCTCAATACGGCGGCGCCAGGCGCCGAAACCCGTGCCCCAGCACAATCAAAAGGAACACCATATTGCGCAGCAACACGCCCGGCCACGCATAACGCACCACGGACATCGGCCGCCGGGTGCGGGACGCCTCGCACAAGCGATCCGCCACCCGGTAACACAGGCGCACACCGCGCGGCCAGTCGATAATGCCGTCGATCCAGGCACGCGGAATGCCCGGCTCGCCCGTTACCGCGCCGGCCAGTGCACCGACGATGGCGCCGGTGGTGTCGGTGTCGCCGCCGCAGTCCAGCACCGCGGTGAGAGTCGCCTCGAAATCGCCGAAGTGGCGGTACCAGGCGTAGCACACCACCGGGACGGTGTGGTAGATGAAGCCGCCGACGCCCTTCTGCAGGCCCAGGCTGTCGGCGTAGGCCTGCACCGATCCACCCTGGGCGACCGCACTGCGCATCTCGTCGACAATCGCGAGCCACTGCGGCTCCTGCTCGCCGGCCGCGCGCAGCAGCTCGAGAAACGCTTCGGCTGCGGGCCGCTCGGCGGCAGCGGTGCGCACACTCCAGGCGCACAGCTCCGCCACCACCCGTGCACCGACCAGGGCACGGGGATCGGCGTGCGTCACGCTGGTCGACGCCTCGACCCAGGCCTGTCGCTTTGCAGCGTCGTCGGCGAACATCGCCCCGATGGGTGCGGCGCGCATCGCCGGCCCGTTGCCCGCCGAGCGCACCCCGCTTCGCGCCGGTGAAAAGCCCAGCCACAGGCGCACGATCGAGCGCAGCGTTCCCAGCCCGATACCCGCCGGTAATGTCGCAAACCACCAGCGCAGACTCCACGCGAAGCGGCGCGCAAAAGCGTCCACCGAATCCGGCTGCGCGAGCAGTGCCTGGCTGACGAACAGCGTGTGCTCGGTATCGTCGCTTACCATGCCGCGGCCGAAGATCAGCCGGTGCCGCCAGGGTTTGGGGAACAGGCGGCCGATGCGGCGCCGGGACACGCCCTCGGCCGGCAGCCCCAGTGCATCGCCCACCGCGGTGCCGATGAGCACACCGCGAAACCGGTCCTGTATTGAAACATTCCGCATCACTGTCCCTCCCACCTCAGGCCGCCACCAGTTGTGCCCGGTTCGGCGCCATACCGATGGTCGCCGTGCTGCCGGCGTTGAAGGCGAGAAAATCGTCCTCCATGCCGTCGCTGAAGATGACGCCGTTGTCCGCCATGTGCGAGCGCAGGGTCAGGGGATGTCCGGCGTCGATGGAACCGAACACCAGCGAGGTCTGCGTGGCCTTGCTGGGGAAGGGTTCGCGCACCGAATACATCAGGTGGTCGGTATCCCAGGGCAGGCGCCCGCGCTCGGGCGGCGGCTGCACCTGCCCGCCCAGCGCCGTCACCACGGCGGCCGCCCCCGCATACACCGACTGCAGCCAGCCGGTGGAACCGGCACCGGTCGAGACGATGATGCCGCTCGAGGAGTGCGTCTCGCGGCGCCCGCCCTGGGCGATGTCGTAGCGCGCCGAGACGTGCGAGCGCGCGCCGATGAACAGATCGTTGAAGGCCAGCAGCGACTGACCGTCGTTCAGCCGCGCCTCGGCCAGGGTCACCGGGCGCAGCGGCTGCTCGCCCTGCAGCGTTTGCTGGAAGGCCGCCTCGAAGCGATCAATGGTGAACGGCAACAGCACACCGTCGATCGTGCCGGGATCCGGGTTGAGCGCAAACACCGGCTGTCCCTCCAGGTACTTGGCCACGTTGACCACCAGGCCGTCCGGGCCCACGGTCAGCACCAGGTCTGCCGCGTCGAACAGGAACTGCGGCAGAAAGGCGCGTTCGATCACCTGGGCCTTGAGGCCGCGCGGCACCGCGCGGCGTACCGCATCCAGCACCGCGTGATACTTCTCGTGTCGCGCCGCAATCGGCTCGAACGCCTGGCCGGCGTGCTCCAGGTAGAAGCGCGCCTGGGGCACGCTGTTGAAGCGCGCCACCAGTTCCTCCAGCTCGGTCCTGCGCGTCACGATGACGACCTTCTCGAACAGCGCCCGGCCGGCCTCAGCTGCCCTGTTCAGCACTGCGTTCATGACGCTGCCCTCCCACCCAGTGGATCAGCTGGCCGAGCATGTCCGGCGTGATGCTGAGGTTGCCGATCTGGCCGGCGTTGCCGGCAAACTCCTTGAATGCCAGGCCGATCAGCGCCTGCGGGGCAAGATTGCCGTAGGGATCGAGCTTCAGCTGGTCGGCCTTCGCTTCGGCCTCGGCCAGCGTCAGGCTGTTCTGCGCCTGCATGGCGACCAGATCCTTGCGTCGGTCCTCCAGCTCGATGTCGGTCTCGAGCTCGCCCTGGCGGATCTTGCGCTCCTCTTCCACCGCCGCGCTGCGCCGCTCGTAGATGGCGCGATCGGCGTTGCGCTGCAGCCGCTCGCGGTACTCGGCCTCCAGCGCCTTCTGCATCTCCGGCCTGGGCGTCACGGCGAGGAAGTACAGACTCTCCACCACCACACCCAGGGCCCGCAGCGCCGGCTCCGAACGCACCTTGGCGATCACCTCCTGCGCCAGCTCCTTCACCTGGGTGAGCGCCTGCTCCAGGGTCAGCGCGTTAACACCTTTGCGGGTGTGCGCCTGCACGGCGTTGATGACGCGCTGCATCAGCTTGTCGGGATCGCCGCTGCGGTAACGCCCGGTCTTCGGATCGATGGTGAAGTCGAGCCGCTCGGCGGTTTCCAGCGGCGCTTCCAGCCGATAGGTCAGCTGCCCCTGGATGGCCACCTCCTGGAAGTTGGCGGTTGCCTCGTTGAAGATGAACGGCGCATCCTGGGTGACCGCGGGAATGGCGGCAATCGACGTGTTGTAGGGCAGGTACCAGAAATCCAGCCCCGGCCCGTGCGCGCGCCGCCGGCCGCCGCGGTAGCGAATCACATACACATTGGGTTCGCCCTTGTAGTGTCTGAGCATCATGTCACACCCCCTTCAGCCCGCACGGGCTCACTTGATGATGGCTACGGTACCCGGCTCCTTGAGCCGGTACAGTTTGGCGGGGCGGTGTGCCCCGTCACGGCGTTCCCGGCCGGTTTCCTCGATCTGGTCCAGCGCCAGCGCCCACTTGCGGAAGTTCCGCTTGTCGAGCGCCTCGCGCAGAATGATTTCGTACACGGACTGCAACTCCGACAGGGTGAAATCGTGGCCCAGGAACTGGAACGCCAGGGTCGAATAGTCGAGCTTGGCCACCAGCCGCTGGTGCGCCATGGCGATGATGTCGGTGTGGTCGAAGGCCAGCGCCGGCAGCTCGTCCATGCCGAACCAGCCCACCGCCTCCGCATCGGTGGCGGCGCGCAGCTGCAGTTTGTCCGAGGGGATCAGGGCGTAATAGGCCACCGTAATGACGCGCTCGCGAGGATCGCGCTGCGGCGCGCCGAAGGTATACAGCTGCTCCAGGTACACCCCGGACACCCCCGTCTCCTCCTGGAGCTCGCGACGGGCACTTTCCTCCAGCGACTCGTCGAGGTGGATGAAGCCACCCGGCAGCGCCCAGGCGCCTTTGAAGGGCTCGCCCGCCCGGCGGATCAGCAGCAGCTTCAGCTGCGCATCGCGAATGGTGAAGATCACGATATCGACGGTGACCGCGGGGTGTGGGTAGGTGTAGGTGTACATGGCTTGACCCAGTAAGTGTATTCAACACACTTACAAGTTAGTGTTTAATGAACACTATGTCAAGAGGAAATTATTCCGCCATGTAACTGACTGTCTTTATTGTTTTTTCTGATGGCTACAGCCGATCCCGCCGTCTGGAGTGCGGGCGCTCGCCACCCCGATCCCAGGCAGGTATCGATCAGAGTCGGTGATGCTGCGATCCCGTAGTCAGGCGCTGCTCAGATCCGCGTGTTGCAACGGGAAGCGGCGCACGCGCTTGCCGGTGGCGGCGAAAATGGCGTTGAGCACCGCGGGTGCGGCCACCGCGATGGTCGGCTCGCCGATACCGCCCCAGAAGCCGCCCGACGGCATGATGATGGTCTCCACCGCGGGCATTGCGTCGATCAGCATGGAGGGATAGTCGTCGAAGTTGGCCTGCTGCACCGCGCCGTCCTTGATGGTGCACTCGCCGTACAGCAGGGCCGACAGCCCGTACACGAAGGAGCCTTCCACCTGGGCCTCGATCTGCTGCGGGTTGACCGCATGGCCGGGGTCGGTGGCGGCGACGATGCGATGAATCTTCAGCTTCCCCTTTGGGTCCACCGACACCTCGGCACAGGCTGCCACGTGGCTGGCGAAAGCCTTGCACACCGCCAGCCCGCGGTGCACGCCATTCCCTGCCGGTTTGCCCCAGCCGGCCTTGTCGGCCACGGCATTGAGCACCGCCAGGGCCTTGGGCTGCTGCGCCATCAGCTTGCGCCGGAATTCGAGCGGGTCCTTGCCGGCCGCGTGAGCCAGCTCGTCCATGAAGCACTCCAGGTAGATGGCGTTCTGGTTGATGTTCACACCCCGCCAGAAGCCGGGCGGCACCGGCGGGTTGCGCATGGCGTGCTCCACCAGCAGGTTCGGCACGGTGTAGCTGATGGCGTGATCGCCGTCGGGCGCCATGCCCTGGAAAGCCACCGGGTCCTTGCCGTCGGTCATCCACTCGCGCCTGACCGCGGCCAGGATGGACTGGCCCGAGATGCGCACGTGCAGACCGGTCAGCTCGCCCTCGTCATTCAGCCCGCCCACCAGTCTGCACTTGGTGATGGGGTGATAGTGGCCGTGCTGCATGTCCTCTTCGCGCGTCCACAGCAGCTTGACCGGTGTGCCCGGCAACTGTTTCGCAATGGCCACCGCCTGCTTGACGAAATCATGAAACGCACCGCGCCGTCCGAAACCGCCGCCGAGATGGATCTTGTACACCTCGCACTGCGTCGGCGGCAGTCCCGC
>CBDTYI010000229.1:0-4898 GCA_965364565.1 uncultured Gammaproteobacteria bacterium
CAGGTGGAAACGGGGTCGCGATCTGGGCCAGGGCTGCGGCGACTTCCGGTTCGCTCGCGGTGGCAATCCAGGCCTGTGGAAACTGCTTCCTGAGCGCTTTCTGCACCACCTGCGCGTCGCTGTGGCTGGCGAAAAAGCCGACTCGCAGGCGGTTCCAGGTGCGGCCCTCGTGGCTGAAACGCGAGGTATACACCGCGTAGGGGTGCGTATCGCCAAGGTCGTGCAGGACAGGAATAGGGATCGGTCTGGTAGAAGATTTCAGGCTGACTACGTAACACTGCTCAGCGGCGGCAGTCGAACCTTGCGACATTGCCAAGGGCGCGAAGCGCTGGTCAAGTGCGGCTGATTCAGTATCCGGAACGACGGCAGACGCTGCCTGCGCCGGTGCGCTGCCGACGCAGCACAGCATCAGCCCAATCAGGCGTGTGAAGTTTCTGGTCATGGCGGTTGGTCACCCATATAAGTTTCCGCTGGCGTGTCAACGCAACAGGTAGGCTCCGGACGGGTGGTTGGAGCCATGCACCTGGCTGTGACAGTTCATGCAGTTCAGGCCCACGATAAAGCGGTCGCGTGCCGGGTCCGGGTCGTCGAAGTCGAAGAACCGGCGCACGTGTCGCCGGCCCTGGGCGCGGATATCCTGGTGGCACTGCTGGCACAATTGTGGGCCCTGCCTGCTCAATAGATAGGGGTGGATGGAACCGTGCACGCGGTGGCACAGCGAGCAGTCCTCGGTGGCCGGATAGTGTTCCCACAGAAACGGACCGCGTTTTTCGGCGTGACAGGCATAGCAGTTGTCGTTGATGCTCAGCTCGGCGAGTTCCGCCGGGCCGACGCCGCCGTGAGCATTGTGGCAATCGCTGCACACCACCTTGGCCGCACGGATCGGGTGAGTGGACGCCTGGTAGGTCTGCGCGCGTATGGCGCGGTGACAGCCATAGCAGACTTCCGCCTGGGTGGTACGCTCGAGTACCCGGTCGGGCAGGTGTATGGTGTGGCAACTGCTGCAGGCGGTGTCCTCGTTGTCGTGTGCGCTGGCTTGCCAGTGCATCAAGGACTTGCCCTGGTGGCAGGCAACACAGGCCGCATTCTGCTGTTCGGTGGTTTCATCGGAAACCGGATGGAAGCCGAGCATGCCGGCGCTGCTTTCGCCGTCCGCTTCGACGTGCAGGGAACCGGGTCCGTGGCAGGACTCACAGCCGTCGCGCGCAGACGGTGTGCGCGGGTCGGCGGACTGGCCGTGGGGGTTCATGCGCAGGGCGGCGGTGATGTCCTCGTGGCAGGTCTCGCAGACATCGGTACCCATGATCTCCGCTGTCTCCGGAGCGGGGGCGGGTTGCGCGTCTCCCGCCGCGCCCAGAGGCAAACAAGCCAGCCACAGGGCCAGCAACCCCTGCCGGGCCTTTCTTCTTCCGGAGTGTTTCGCTCTGCGCATATCAGCCGCAGCCTCCCGCCTTGGCAATTTTCTTCAACAGCCGCACCTTGGGCGTATAGTCCCGCTGGGGAGTATGGTGCTCATCGGGCCTGGCGGCCGCATGACGGGCCCCGAGCGCCATTTTGAATCGGTGTCGCAACCGGCCGTTCGGTTGTGTCGCGCCGGCCTCGCCCTGGTCTGCAAGCTGCTGTTCGGGCGATCCGTAAAGATCCAGCCACAGGTTCAGCCCGCCCGCAAGAATATAGGCATTCGGTCTGGCGATCACCATCAGGTGCTTCCATGCCTCGGTAGCCAGGATTTCATCGTTGCTGACCACCACCACAACGGCATTTTCCGGCAGTGCCCGTAGCCGGTCGCGCTGTGACGGCAGTTGATCCAGTGCGACGCGCTCCGCGTCGGCGAGGTGAAACTGGTTCCAGTCCGATTCGCCGCGCACATCGAAGATCAACAGGTCGATATAGTCGTCGTTCATCAGGTGCAGAAGTTCGGCGGGGTCGATGTACACCTGCCGCTCGTTCAGTTGCGACGCGTATTGGGGGGCAAGGAATTCCCACTGCTGCGCGACCCCGGGCTGGCCATGCCAGGCCAGTCCGGCGGCGGCGAGCAGCAACGCGGCAGCGCCTGGTACCCTGAGGTCAGGCAGCCGCTTCATTTGCGTTTCCCATAGATCAGGTCGTGCAGCCACTCGAAGCCGACGAACATGACCAGCGCCAGGCACACCACCAGAAAGGCTACCACCCCGGTTTCCAGGTGCAGGAATTCGGGCAGCGTGAAAAACCCCAGGTAGCCCGAGTTCCAGAATACGTTTATGTAGCTGACGGTCTCGCCGAACAGCACCACGCCCGCCACCAGTCCGAGTAGAAAGAACATGCCGTCTATTTTCAGTGTCGCCGCGCTCACCAGCGAGGTGCCGGGACAATAGCCGCCCAGGATGAAGCCGATGCCCATGATAATGCCACCGGCAATCCCCGGCCACAGATAGGTCGGGTTGACCCAGAGCTCGTTATAGTCGAGCAGGCCCAGCGCCGTTGACCAGAACACCAGCAGCATCGCAACCACGATGGCGGTGAACATCACTTTCACGACCCGCAGTTCACTGAAGTAGAACTGCGCCGCCAGCCGGCGCGAGTCGCCGAAGCCGCTGGATTCGAGTATGAAGCCGAAGCCGAAGCCGATCGCCAGGTAGACGAAATAGGAACCGCTGGTGCCAAATGTTGCTGTCAGATCATAGGGGGCCATGGTTCAGAACTCCGGTTGCCACAGGCGGCGTACGAACCAGGCGAGCCCGTAGCCGCCGGCGAACACCGCGAACATGAAAGCCCAGCTGCCTACCGACAGGATCGCTCCGCCGCTCAGCGCCTGGCTCGAGGTGCAGCCGCGCGCCAGGCGCGCGCCGTAGCCCATCAGCAGCCCGCCGGTGAAAGCCCAGGCCCAGCGGGTCGGCGCGGTGATCTGCGGCCCGCGGTAGGTTTGCAGTTTCACCCGGCCGCGCAGCAGGCCGGAGACAAAACCGCCCATCAACATGCCGGCCACCTCCCACACGATCCAGTGGTCGAGCGGATCGGTGTCGCCGCCGGCCATGGCGGCGATATAGGGCGTTTTGTCCACATGCTCCGGAATCACCAGATCCTCCACGGCAACCGCGACCCGGTTGACGCCGCCGGAAGCGCCCAGACCGTGACCGGTAACGAAAAATGACAGGAACAGCAATATGCCGAGCAGCACCCCGCCAACGTAGGGGTTCCAGTAACTGAGCCTTTCAGAGAGGTCTTTCATGGCTGACTCCGTTGCGTGATGTCCAGCATCTGGAAGGATTCGGCGACGCCGCGCTGCGGTGCGAACTTCAGGCTGCCATCGGGGGCGGTGAGCAGTTCACCGTCGAGCACAATTGCGGTGCTCCCCCGCGCCAGCACGGGCATCACTGCGCCGGGTACGTAGGGTGCCAGGTCGAATGTCTGCAGCTGATCCGGCTGTTCGGGATGGCACAACGTGCAGTCGCGCTGTACCTGCTCACCGTGACGGACATTGTGATGAATGTGGTAGGCGCGCAGCTCAGCGCGCAAGGTCGGCTCGGCGACACCGGCGTCACGCAGGCGTTTCTTGATCCGGTTTATGCTGGCCGCGCTTTGCAGGCGCAGCTCCCGGGAATCCAGCTGCCCGTCCCCATTGCTGTCCAGCGCCTGCACGACCTCAGCGGCGTAGCGTTTTCCATCCAGCCACGCCCGGCGCAGGAGCTCGGAGGCAACGGGCGTGTCGCTCTCGGCGTCGCTCCAGTACCAGCGCGATACCAGGTTGTACGGCAGCACCTGCCTGTCGCCGCGTGCAGTTGTGCCGACCCGCAGCAGGGGTCGGTAGCCACTCAGGTAAGCCGTGCCGGGCTCGCGCACTTCATCCACGGTGCCGCGGTAGCTGACCAGCCCGGAGCCGTCCAGTTGGACGACCGTGTCATCGATGGCCTGCTGCGCAGCCATGGCCAGGTGCGGAACATGACAGGACTCGCAGGCCACCGCCTTGAAGTGGCGTTCCGGCTCCGGCAGCCAGTCGTGGGTACCCGCCAGGCTGTGGCAGCTTTCGCAACGGCGCCTGATACCTTGCGTCGGCTCCACATCGGCGGCTGTTGCCCGGCCCGCCAGGCGTTGTGGACGGCCCTTCGAGTAGTGGCAGTCTCCACAGGAAACCAGACGCTCGGCGTGCACGTCCCAGGCCATGTCGAGTGCGTCCTTGCCGGCCAGGTTCATGCCGGACAGGCTTATCCTCTGCGGCGAGAACACCTGCCCGGTCTTTTCGGTGGTCCACAGCGTACTGCCATCGAGCGTCACCAGCAGTGGTCCGGAGCCGTCGTGCACCTTGCCGTGGCAGGCGCCGCAGCCGGCTTCCCTGACCGGTCCCAGTTCCAGCTGTGCCTCGCCATCGTCGCCGATGCGTTCTTCATTCCAGCGGAAGCCCTCGGCGGTCAGTTCCACCAGTCCGGTGCCCAGCAGGGTGGCGGTGACCGACCAGTCCGGCATATCCGCGGCGATCGCTGTCTGTCTGGCGGCGTGATCGGCCCGCGCGAGGTGGCACAGGAAACAGTTCATCTGCTCACCCGGCGCTGCCGGCAGGCGCGGGCCATCGAGCATCAGCTGGCGCCGCTGCGGCGGTAACAAAGCGTCCTGCACGCTGGAGTGGTAACCGTGCGAGTCGATGAAATCCGGATCTTCGAGTTCGTGGCAAAGTCCACAGCTGGCGGTCACCGACAGCGGCTTGCCCGACGTGCTTACCGGTTCACCGGCGGCATCGAACAGGTAGACCGGCTCGTGCTGCGCGACTTTGCGATACAGGGGGGCATCGGGATAACCGAGTGCCTGCCAGTCCAGGCGTCCACGTGCCCCGTGGCAGTCACGGCACTGCAGTGCCTGGTCCGCGCCTGTGACCATGTGGGAGAGCGGAATGTACATCTCGGTCGGCGCGAAGTCATACAGGCCGC
>CBDTYI010000230.1:0-4873 GCA_965364565.1 uncultured Gammaproteobacteria bacterium
CGCAGCCCGCACGACCAGTTCGTGCGCCGCGGCTCGCGCTTCTGGAACGTCGGCGGGGTCGATCTGTCGCTCGACGCGTCGGGTATCCGGGTGGAGATGGAGTCGCTGGTCGCACTGATGACCGGCGGTATCGCTTTTGAAACGCCGCCCGAGCTTTCCGACTCCGGCAAGGCCCCGGACAACAAGCTGTTCACCCTCTACGAGAATTACGCCAAATCGGTGGAACAGCCTATCACCGAGGGTTTTCCCTTCGTGCTCAACTTTACCGATACGCTGCGCGGGCTGAGCGTCGGCGCGCCGGTGGAGTTGCGCGGCATTCGTGTCGGGACGGTCACCGCAATCGAGCCCCGGCTGGTCGCGGAGGGCGACCAGGTGCGAATACCGGTGCGCATCGACCTGGAACCGGAGCGGACTCTTGCGGCCGAGGAGCGCGAGGGCCTCGACGAGGAAGCGCTCGAAAAACGCCTGCAAGAGCATATCGCATTCCTGGTGCAGCGCGGGCTGCGGGCCCGGCTGCAGACCGGCAACCTGCTCACCGGTCAGCTGTTCGTTGAATTCGATCTGTTTCCGGATGAGGAACTCGCGCAGGTGAATTTTGCCGGCGAGTACCCGGAGTTGCCGACCCTGCCGCGGCCACTGTCCGGTATTACGTCCAGTGTCAGCCGATTGCTCGAACAGCTCGAGCAGTTGCCGCTCAAGCAGACCGTGAAGGACCTGGACGCGCTGGTGGTCTCGGTGAACAGGTTGGTACAACGTATGGACAAGGAAATGCCGGGGCTGGCGCAGGACTCGCGCGCCACGCTGCAAGCCGCTGCCGATACCCTGAGCGCCCTGGAAGGGCTCGCGTCCAAGGATGGCGAGATCGGCAACCAGCTTTACAATGCACTGAGTGAACTGCGGGCCGCGGCGCGCTCCATCCGCGTCATGTCTGAATACCTGGAGCGCCACCCGGAGGCGCTGCTCAAGGGCAAGGATGCTACCCGATGAAAGGAAACAGCTCCATGAATCGACTCAATCTGTTTGCCGTGCTGCTGAGCCTGCTGGTCGCCGGTTGCATCGGTTCGGCGACACGGCCTTCGACGTTTTACGTACTGAGCACGGATAGCGCGACGCCGGTGGCCGGGCGTGAGTCACCGGCGCCGCCTTTGTCGCTCGGCCTGGGGCCGGTCGAGCTTCCCGATGTGCTCGATCGCCCGCAGATCGTCACGCGACCCGACTCCAACCGCGTCGATCTGGCGGAGTACGACCGCTGGGGTGGCGACCTCGGCGAGGACCTGAGCCGGGTGCTGGCGCAGAACCTGATGGCGCGGCTGAACACCGACGCGGTGCTGCTGTACCCCTGGTCCAGCGGCGGCAGGCCCGATTATGAGCTCAGCATCCAGTTCTTTCGCTTCGACGGAGAACTCGGCAAGCGGGCCGAGCTCGCGGGTGTCTGGCGGCTCAGCGATACGCGGCGCGCCTGTGAGCCGGTCAGCCGGCGTTTCCGCATCGCCGAAACGCCGGCATCGTCCGGCTATGCGGGGCTGGTTGCTGCCATCAGCCGCGGCGTGGCAAAACTCAGCGACGAGATTGCCGCGGCCATCGCGGCGGCAGGTGCAGGCTGTTGATTCAAGCCCGCAACGGGTTCGGGTGTCCTGTCGTGATGCCTGCAACCGGGGCGTGACGCCGCACACGCGCATCGCCGTGGTGCGCAGGCTTGCACCGTCGGAGTTCATTGTTACGAAATTATGACAATGCCGCCGGCAACGGCGTTTTGGTGTCTGCACTGATCTGCCGGCATCGGACCGACCTGACGCGCGATGTGAACGTTCGTCCATGGCGTCTGGTCGTTGATCGGTCCCAGATTGCTGGTATGCTTCGCCTGAAATCCGGTTGATACTCCATCGACTGATCAACGATCAATAATCGAGGATGGGCCAAGCCCATGCGCGCAGCCACCACCGGGAACGACAAAAGGCAGTTCTTCAGCCTCTGGTTGACACTGCTGTTGATCTGGCTGGTCGCCAACGATTCTCTGGCGCCCGAGATCATACTGGTGGGGGCGGTGCTGGCCGCGGTTCTCGCCATCCTGTTCGCGCCCTTCGCCCGGGTGTACGCCGATATCCGCTGGACGCCGCGCGTGCTTCTGAATGCCTTCGCCTTCCTGGCCGTATTCGTCTGGGAGCTGGTGCTGGCCAACTTGAACGTCGCGCGGCTGGTGTTTTCGCCGCGCATCCACATCAGGCCCGGGATTGTCGAGATCAAGACGCGGCTGAAGTCACCGCTGGGGCGCATGGTGCTGGCCAATGCCATTACCCTGACACCCGGCACCCTGGTGGTCGACATCCGCGACGACTCGCTGTTCATACACTGGATCGTGGTCTCGGCGCAGGACCCCGAGGCGGCCACGCGCGAGATCGCCGGACGTTTCGAAAAATACCTGGCGGTCGTGTATGGCTGAGGTGCTGCTGAATATCGCCCAGGTGCTGATCTTTGCCAGCATCGTTTTCGGTATCGTGCGCCTGGTCCTGGGTGCCACCACGGTCGACCGCGTCATTGCGGTCGATCTGCTCACGGTCATCGCGATTGCGCTCATCGCGCTGTTCGCGCACCACGCCGGGCGTTTCATCTACCTCGACGTGGCCCTGGTGTACGGGCTGCTGAGCTTTCTCGGTGTGCTGGCGGTGGCGCGCTACCTGGAGAAGGGGCTTTGAAGCGGGCAGCGGGGTCGTGAAGCGATGATCGAGATTCTGATGATTCTGCTGTGCGCGGGTATTCTCACCAGCGGCATTCTGGCGGTGCGGCTGGAGAGCACCGTGGGCGCCGTGGTCAGCGCCGGTCTGGCCAGCCTGTTCGCCGCGGTCACTTATGTGCTGCTCGCCGCGCCCGACGTGGCCATGACCGAAGCGTCGATCGGTTCCGGATTATCCACCGTGATCTTCCTGTATGCGGTCCGCAAGACCGGCGGCGAGGACTGAGCCGTGCTGGAACTGCTCGGCAGCCTGATCATACTGACCGGCTCGGTGTTCCTGTTTTCGGCCGGCCTGGGTGTGCTGCGCATGCCCGACAGCTACAACCGCATCCAGACCGGTACCAAGGCATCGACGCTGGGCACCATCCTGGTGCTGCTGGGTCTGGCGGTGCTGCACCCGGCCTGGACCTGGAAACTGCTGATACTGATTTTTTTCGTGCTGCTGACCAACCCGGTGTCCTCGCATGCCCTGGCGCGCGCGGCGCATACCATCCATGTCGAGGAAGCGGAATCCACGGTCGTCGACCGGCTGGACGAAAGCGAAGCCGCACCACCGCCGTCTGAGGAGCAGAAATAATGCGCAATCGGCTCGCTGTCCGCTGTAGCGCCCCGGCCTACATGCAGGCGAGGGTGCGCTGAGCCAATGATCAAGCGGCTGGTCATCCTGCTGACGCTGATACTGCTGGCACTGGTGTTCTCCGACCTGGTGCTGAACTACATCGAAAGCCCGGTGCTGAGTCCGCTGGGACACTATTATGCGGCCAATGGCCCGGCCGAGCTGGGTGCGGCCAACCTGGTCACGTCGGTCATTGTCACCTACCGCGGCCTGGATACGCTCGGCGAAGTCACGGTGCTGTTCATCTCGGCGGCCGGCGTCGGGCTGCTGCTGGGGCGGCGCGAAGGCAGCGCCGCTGCCGCAGCGCCGCGCAGGCCAGCCAGTGAAATCGTGCAGAGCGCGGCACAACTGCTGATGCCGATGGTGTTTCTGTTCGGCGTCTATGTGTTCGTCAACGGTCACCTGACGCCGGGTGGCGGTTTCCAGGGCGGTGCCATTATCGCTTCCGGCATTCTGCTGCTGTTGCTGGCGGAGCCCTATGCGGCCGTCAGCCGCCGCCTGATCGGCATCACCGAGTCGCTGTCCGGGTTCAGTTATGTGGTGGTCGGGGTGCTGGGTGTGGCCCTGGCCGGCGGCTTTCTGGACAACCGCATTATGGCGCTGGGTGAGTTCGGTTCGCTGTTCAGTGCCGGCGCCATACCGATCATTTATATCCTTATCGGATTCAAGGTGGGCGCCGAGCTCGGCTCGGTGCTGGACCGCTTCCGTGCGGCGGGGACGGGTGAGCAATGACCGGCCTGCCGCTTTCGAGCTTTGCGCTGGCCAGCGGCCTGGC
The DNA here is from genome assembly GCA_965364565.1 of uncultured Gammaproteobacteria bacterium. Taxonomy (GTDB): domain Bacteria; phylum Pseudomonadota; class Gammaproteobacteria; order DSM-19610; family DSM-19610; genus Thiogranum. The sequence continues at coordinate 4,123 of CBDTYI010000230.1, forward strand.
CCTGATTCTGATCGGGCTGCTGGCCATGCTCACGCACAAGAACATCATCCGCATGATCATCGGGTTTTCGCTGGTCGACACGGGTATTCACATGGTCATGGTCGCCATCGGCTATGTCACCGGCGGCAGCGCGCCGATTATTGATGACACGGTCACGGCGGAGCAGGCCGCGAGCCGCATTGTCGACCCGCTGCCTTCGGCGCTGGTGCTGACCGCCATTGTGATCGGCCTCGGCGTGACCGCGGTGATGCTGAGCTTTGCGGTGCGCATCTACCGCGCCAAGCGCAGCCTTTCCATCGACGACTGCGCGGAGTCCAAATGGTAGCCGCGCTGTTGCACCCGCTGTCGATCTACGTCCTTGCGCTCGGCAGCGGGTTTCTGATACCGCTGCTGTACCGCGCCGGTGCGGGCAAGGCCGCGGCGCTGTTCATGCTGGCGCTGACCGGCATGACCGTGATCCCGGCGTTCGGATTCGTCACGCTGCTGCAGGGCGCACCGACCATCGAGATCCTGACCGCGGGCGTCGCGCCGCCGTTTGCCATTAACCTGCGTTTCGGGCTCAACGAGAGCCTGTTCGTGCTGGCGGTGAACCTGGCCGGACTGCTGGCCGCCTGGCACTATCTGCAGCGCCTGCGTGAGGCCGCCGCGGCCATGTTGCTGTGCATCATCCTGATCATGGGCATCGACGGCATGATCATGACCCGCGACCTGTTCAACCTGTTTATCTTCATCGAGATCACCTCGATTGCGA
>CBDTYI010000231.1:0-4864 GCA_965364565.1 uncultured Gammaproteobacteria bacterium
CGCGCCAGTGGTTCGGTAAGTTGCGCATTGTCGGAAACTTAACGGGCAGTTTTCATAAATCGATTTAAGGCCGCGAGAGTTGATTCGTCGTCACGCCCGCGAGGATGCCCTGCGCTGAGGCGGCAATCTCCGGGCCGCTGACTCCACGCGAAAGGATTGCCGCCCTGCTATTCGTCGATCTTTATTCCTATCGCGCCGGCGCGTTTCTTCCACAGCCGACGGGCAAGCGCCTGCATATCGTCAGTCGCATCTCCTTCGTCCACGATCTCCAGTCCCAGCAAGGTCTCGAGAATATCCTCGAGCGTAAGAATCCCTTTCAAGGTCCCGTACTCGTCCACCACCATCATGATATGCGCACGCTGACGCAGGAACTGATCGAAGGCACGCGCCAGCGATGTCGTCGCCGGCAGCGCCGAGATCTGGCGGCGATAGGTCGACAGCCTGGAGTCAGTATTACCGCGTGCCTGTGCCAGCAGCAGGTCGCTGCGCAGCACGAAACCGTTCAGATGACCGGGCGTTTCGGCGTAGATCGGAATACGCGAAAAGCGCTCGCTGCCGTACTTCCAGAAGAATTCCTCCACGCTAAGATTTTCGGACAACGAGAACACCACGGTGCGCGGGGTCATGGCATCGGTGACCCGCGTCTCGCGCAGACGCAACAGATTCTGCAGTATGATTATTTCCTGTTGGTCCAGATGGCCTTCGCTGGCGCTGAGTTCCGCCATGACCGCCAGCTCTTCGCGATTGAATCCGGTCAGGCCGGGACCGTGCGACAGCCCTCGGGTCAGCGCCGCGGAGAGCTTGACGAACGGGTACAGAATCCAGATCAGCCCCTGCAGCAGGTAGGCGGTCAGCGGCGCCAGCTGTTTCCAGTAGTGGGCGCCGAGCGTCTTGGGGATGATTTCCGAAAACACCAGGATGAGCAGCGTCAGCACGCCCGACGCGACGCCCAGGTAGGCGCTGCCGAACACCTTGGTCGCCTGTGCGCCGGCGCCCGCCGCACCGACAGTGTGGGCGATCGTGTTCAGGGTGAGTATCGCCGCCAGCGAACTGTTGACCTCCCGTTTCAGTTTTTCCAGCAGCGCCCCCGCACGACGACCCTGCTGCTGCATGAGTGCGATATAAGGTGTGGTGACGCTGAGAATAACCGCTTCGGCGATCGAGCACAGAAATGAAAAACCAAGCGCGATCATGACATAGACTACAAGCAGCAACATCGCAAGCCCCGTTTCGTGGTATGGATTCCAGTGTACCCCCTATTTCGGCCAACGGAACAACAGCCGGCAGTGGCCCGCGCGGCGTTCCGCTCGCCCACGGTCATGTACAGGCGTGTTGTGGGGCCTTAGAATCGGGCTTCGAGCAAGACAGAACATACTGTCCGATCACCCGGGAGGCTTCGACCGTGCAGGCAGCGACATCTGATTTAACACAGAAACAGTCGGTTTGACACCGTGTTGCCGATCCTGCAGCTCGAGCAGAGTGGCATGCCGCAGCAGCGCGTAACAGGCCCGTGACCAGCGACACAAGCACTGCCCGGGCCGGCATCGCTGCCATCGACCGGCGGCGTGTGACGCTGGCCGTGCTGATCGGGTTTCTGGCGGTGTTCGCGATCGGCAACTACGTCCTGCCGATGGGTCGACTGCCGACACACTGGTGGTCAGACCTGTTCTGGACCGTCGCGTCGCTGGCAGCCGCCCTGAAGTGCTTCGCCGCCTCGCGCGCCGCGACCGCGCCACTGCGCCGTTCCTGGCAGCTGTTCGCACTGGCCTGCTTCAGCTGGTTTGTGGGTATGCTGATCTGGGACTATCAGGAGCTGGTGCTGCACCAGTTGACCCCGTTTCCTGCCTGGTCGGACCCGTTCTATTTCCTGTTCGCGGTGTTGATGGCGCTGGGTGTTTTCTTTTATCGCGACGGCACCCCGGGGCTATCTGTGACTCTGCTGGAGGTCAGCCAGCTCGGCGTGTTCGTGTCCTGCATTGTGATCGCCCATCTGGCGGTATTCGCCCAGCCGCTGCGCATGGTTACCGAGACGACGCTGTATGTCGCCGTGGCGTTGAGCTATCCGATCGTGTTCATGTCGCTGCTGGTGTACGCCGTCGCCGCGCTGGGGCTGCGGGTACGCGGAGCCGCCCGTCGCCCCCTGGCGTACGTCGTGGCCGGAATCGCCGCGCACGCCATCAGCGATTTCTTTTACGCCTACGCGCTGCTCGGCGGCACCTACCAGGCCGGCCATTATCTGGACATCGTATGGCTGATCGGCTTTGCGCTGATCTTCTGGGGCGCCAGCATCCAGTCGCCCGGCGCGGCCCCGGCCCGGCGCAACGGTGAGCTGGATCTGCAGCGGTTGCACACCGGCCGCATGCTGCCGGTCGCGGCGCTGACTCTGGCCACACTGGCCGTGTTTGCCTTCCGCCATTCCCTGCAGGTGGATGATTACCACCGGCTGCTGTACCCGGTGTTGTGTCTGGTCGCCTTCAGCGCCCTGCGCGAGCGCGCCAGCAGCACGCTGGAAGCGCGCTACTCCAGCGAGTTGAAGGCATCCGAGTCGCGCCTGCGACAGCTGTTTTTCGCCACCCCGGCACTGACCTCCATCACCCGCCTCTCCGATGGCACCTTCCTGGAAGTCAACAACGGCTATCTGGACGCCACCGGCTACCGTCGCGAAGAGATGATAGGACACACCTCGACCGAACTCGGGCTGTGGGCCGATCCGGGTGACCGGGCGCGTGTGCTGGCGCGATTGCAGGAAGGACAACCGGTCCGCGGGATCGACATCCGGATACGCACCCGGAGCGGCGCCGTTCGCGAAGTGCTGGCCTCGTTCGAACCCATGCGTATCGGCGACGAAGAGTGCCTGCTCGGCATCGCCCTGGATGTCACCGAGCGCAAGATCGCCGAGGCCGAGATGCGCAAGTTGTCGGGAGCCCTGGAGCAGGCCGCTGATACCGTCATGATCACCAGCCCGGAAGGCCTCATCGAGTACGTCAATCCGGCCTTCGAACAGATCACCGGATTCAGTCGCGCCGAGGTGCTGGGCAAGAACCCCAGACTCCTCAATGGCGGTGTGCAGGGCCCCGAGTTCTACCAGGCGCTGTGGGAGACCCTCGCGCGGGGCGAAGTGTTCAGCGAGGTGTTCATCAACCGGCGCAAGAACGGTGCGCTGTTCTACGAGCAGAAGACCATCACGCCGCTGCGCGACGCCTCCGGCGCCGTCACCCATTTCGTGGCCACCGGCCGCGACATCACCGATCGCATCGAAGTCGAGGAACGGTTGCGTTTTCTGGCCCACCACGACACCCTCACCGAACTGCCCAACCGGGCGCTGCTGCTGGAGCGCTTGCAGCGCGACCTCGCCGCGGCCCGCGGCGCCAAGCGCAAGCTGGGGGTGCTGTTTCTGGACCTCGACCGCTTCAAGATCATCAACGACACGCTGGGACACGACACCGGCGACGCCATGCTGCGTCAGCTGAGCGAACGCCTGCAGCACCGCTTGCGCCCCAATGACAGCATTGCGCGCTTCGGCGGCGATGAGTTCGTGCTCCTGATCAACGACATCAAGTCAATAGACGAGCTGGCCACACTGGCAGAGCGCATGCTGATCGCGCTGCTGCCGCCATTCGATATTCACGCCACCGCGCTGCACGTGACGGCCAGCGTCGGTATCAGCGTGTATCCCGACGACGGCGAAGATTCAGGCACCCTGCTCAAACACGCCGACGCGGCCATGTACCGCGCCAAGGAGATGGGCGGCAACACCTTCCAGTTCTATGCCGCCGAAATAGGCAGCCACGCCATGAGGCGTCTGACACTGGAAAACGACCTGCGCATGGCGCTGGAGCGCGGTGAATTCGTGCTGCACTACCAGCCGCAGATCGATGTTGGCAACAGCACCGTCGTCGGCGTGGAGGCCCTGCTGCGCTGGAATCACGCCGAGCGCGGACTGATCGGGCCGATCGATTTCATTCCCCTGCTGGAGGAGACCGGGCTGATCATGCCGGTCGGCCGCTGGGTAATGGAAGCCGCGCTGGCACAGCTGGCCGAGTGGCATCAGGCCGGCTGGCCATCGCTTACCGTCGCTGTCAACCTGAGCAGCCGCCAGTTTCATGAACCGGAACTGGCGCAACGCCTGGCGGAGTGCCTGGAGATACACGCGCTGCCGGCACGTTGTGTGGAACTCGAAATCACCGAAAGCACCCTGCTGCAACACATCCCGGCAACCACGGCAACACTGGAAAAACTGTCCGCGCTCGGGTTCGGCATTGCGCTGGACGATTTCGGTACCGGCTACTCGTCGCTGAGCTATCTGCGCCGCTTTCCCATCGACACATTGAAGATCGATCGCTCTTTCGTACGCGATATCCCGGACGACAGCAACGATGCGGCCATCACCCGCGCAATCGTGGTGATGGCGCAGAGCCTGCAGCTGCACCTGGTCGCCGAGGGCGTCGAACTCGAGGAACAGCGCGATTTCCTGCGCTCGCTGGGCTGCAGGACGATGCAGGGTTACCTGTTCAGCCGGCCACTCGACGCGCCCGCCATGACCCGTTACCTGCACAGCATGCGGGCGTAGACAACCGCTCCTCGCCGCGCCCGGCGCACACGGGCCGATGCCAGGCAGACACCCGCTCGCGACACACCCCGGCGCAGCGGGCCCCGGTGCTGGAAAGACCCCGCGAATCTAAAGACATTGTGTGCCGCGATCGATACATGGGCAGATAAGCGTATGCAGAACAGGGCCCTGCGTACACGGAACGAAGCAATACAGCGGTCGGCCAGCGACTATTCGCACCGGCCCTTGCCTGTGGCCCGTGGCAGTCTGGGAGAAAACTGCATGAATTTCCGCAAACTACGCAACCTGGGTCGT
>CBDTYI010000232.1:0-4842 GCA_965364565.1 uncultured Gammaproteobacteria bacterium
CGGTGCAGTGCCTCGCGAGTGTGGTGTCGGCGCGCGGCTCGAGCGCCTCGCACGTGGCGATTCTTGCACGCGCGCTGGGAATTCCTGCGGTGATGGGGCTGGATGATCTCCCGGTCAGCCGCCTGGAGGGGCAGGAACTGGTCGTGGACGGCTACCAGGCCCGCCTGTTTGTGCGGCCTTCGGCGGCGATTCGCAGCGAGTTCCTGCGCCTGCAGCATGAGGAAGCCCAGCTGTCGCGGGAGCTGCGGGATCTCATCGGGCTTCCATCGGCGACTCTGGACGGAGTGCATGTGCCGCTGCTTGCCAATACCGGCCTGCTGACGGATATCACGCCGTCGCTGCGCTGCGGGGCCGAGGGCGTGGGCCTGTACCGGACCGAAGTGCCGTTTCTGGTGCGTGATCGTTTTCCCGGCGAGGAGGAGCAGCGCAGAACTTACCGGCAGGTGCTGGAAGCCTTTGTGCCGGCACCGGTCACAGTGCGGACCCTGGATATCGGCGGCGACAAGCTGTTGCCCTATTTTCCGGTGCAGGAGGACAACCCGTTTCTGGGCTGGCGCGGCATCCGCATCGCGCTGGATCATCCGGAAATCTTCCTGACCCAGTTGCGCGCTATTCTGCGCGCCAGTGAAGGGCTGAACAACCTGCGCCTGATGCTGCCGATGATAACCGGCGTCGGGGAAATCGATGCCGCGATCGTCCTGATCAGGCGTGCCTACCAGGAACTGAAGGAGGACGGTGCCAGCATCGAGTTTCCGCAGATCGGTGTCATGATTGAAGTGCCCTCGGCGGTATACCAGGTACAGGCCATGGCCCGGCGGGTGGATTTCTTTTCCATCGGCTCCAATGACCTGACCCAGTATCTCCTTGCAGTGGACCGCAACAACTCACAGGTGGCAGAGCTGTACGATGCGCTGCATCCCGCAGTGCTGCGTGCCATAGGCCAGGTGATCGGGGATGCGCAGCGATCGCAGCGCCCGGTCAGCGTGTGCGGAGAAATGGCCGGCGATCCGGCCGCCGCGCTGCTGTTGCTGGGCATGGGTATCGACTCCCTGAGCATGAGCGCGGCCAGTCTGCTGCGGGTCAAGTGGGTGGTGCGCAGCTTCAGTCAGAGCCGGGCGCAGGCACTGTTGGGTGAGGCATTGCAGCTGGAGGACGGCAAGGCGGTGCGGGAGCTGGTCAATCGCAGTCTGGAGCAGGCCGGCCTGGGTGGCCTGATACGTGCCGGACGCTGAGCACTAACGACGGCGTTTCAGCCAGATCCAGGTTCCGGACAGGGCCAGCAGCGTAATCAGCACCGCCGCGGCATCCACCACCCACGGTCCCAGAGGTCCGAAGAAACGGCCGCTGTGCAGGTCCAGGAGCAGGCGCTCTATCGGCAGCACTTCGCCACGAAAGTGATTTTGCAGGCTCGATTTCAGTTGCGGCTCGAGGGCTCCCGGACGTGCCCATTGGATCGAGGGCACAGGGCTGTCGGCATGTTGCCAGTGCAGAAAATCGTTATCGGTGCGGTACAGAACGTGACTGCCCTCAAGGACCAGTGCGCCCTGCGCGTCGGTGCCGATGCGTTTGATGCCGGCCGGCACTCCGTCCTCGACCTGCAGGCGTTCTATGAGTTCTCCGCGCGGTGTGAGCAGCAGGATGCTGTTGCTGACCGCGACCACGAAAACGTCCCCCATCAGCACCGCGCCCACCAGATCGCGGTACTCGCCCTCGATCTCTTTTCTGTCGAGGTACAGGTGTTCGCCCATGAGGGTAACGTGCCGGCCGGCGAGAGGAAAGGACAGCAGCTCCGCGGGGGGCTCGATCCCGTACCAGTCGAGGACCCAGTCGCTCTGCATGTGGCGGCTGTCGAAGTCGAAGTCCTCGGTATGGTTCAGAAGCACGCCGGTCACGGCGACCAGCAGCGCGACCAGTGCGGCGCTGAGCCCCATATAGCGGTGCCAGACATACAGCGAGCGCAGCTTGAAGCGCTGCCTTCTATGGTGACGCCGGGACATCCTGCGCTCTCAGTTCTCCATCCAGATACAGGGCGAGCGCTGCGAGTTTCTTCATGGCCCGCACCGACAGGGTGGCACCGGAGATGCCGTCGATGTCGCGGTCCAGGTTTCGGTCTTTGGTCAGGCGGGCATCTCTGAACTGGTCGGTAAAAAAGGAGTGCCGCACTTCCCAGCCGCGGCTCTCCCGGAACTCCAGCACCTTGATGCGTTCCAGCTGTCCCTGGTTGATCGTCAGCCCGACGGTGATCGGTTGCTCCTTGCCGATTTCCTCCAGGATCCAGGCGCTGCGCTCATCGCGTGCCCAGTAGCGCACCCGCAGGCTGGCGTAGCTGTGTCCCAGCAGCCGGGTGACAACCTCTTTGCGTTCGCCGGTCAACCAGATCACTGCGGCTTCCGGCACGCTTCCGTCAAAAGTGTCCGACAGGAAGTCCTGCGGCTGCTGGTAAACACCGCGCGCCGCCAGGTTTGCGCACGACAGTGCGAGTAACAGGGCTGCTATGAGTCTGCTCAACATAAGACGACGCACGTCCTGGTAATGGATAGGCGCAACAGGGGCCGGACCGACCCCCTATTGTGCCCGAGCCATGCCGGATACGACAGCCTAGAACTGGTAGCCGATACCCAGGTTGACACCCTTTTCCTCGTCGACATTGCCTTCGTTATCCTGATACTGGTAGTCCGCCTTCAGGACCACATCCGGGTGCGGCCAGTAGTTGAAGCCGGCGTTGTACTGCTTTTTCTCGGAATCAGAACTGCTGCCCGCCTCGTTGTCCCACTGGCTGTAGCGGGCGAACAGGCCGAATTCCGGGATCAGCTTGTAGGATGGCTCGATGTAAAAACCGTCCTGCTCATCTCTACCCACTGCTTTGGCGCCGTCCCCGTCGATATCCCACCTGGCATAGAGTGCGCGCAGCCCGAGCGGTCCGCGCTGGACGTCGGCATGGGCCTCGTACAGCCAGGCGCTGGCGTCATTGTCGAGTCCCTGGGTGATGTTCTCCTGGTACTGTACGCTGGCCGCCAGCTCCACGCCGGCGATGCCGTTCCATTTCACCCGCGCCGTGCTGGCGAGATCGTGCGCATCGGCGTTGCTGGTCTTCTGGCGGCCGCTGCGGATGTTGTAGCTGTCGGTATCCAGGCCCTCGTGGACGCCGAAGTTGTAACTCCAGCCGGGGGCGATTTCGCCGGTCAGTTCGGCGCCGCCCGCCCACCAGGTGGTCGGGATGATGTTGCGTTCCACCGGGTTGCGTTTGACGCCGTAAAAGGTCGGCGGTTCATGGGTTTCGTTCAGAATACCGACCGGTATCAGAAACATGCCCCCCTTGACGTGCTGGCTCGGGGTCAGGTCGTATTCGATATACGCCTGTTCGAGTTCGATTTCGCCATCCTCGCCATCGCCGCTGATGGCATGCTCGAGTTCCAGCTCCGACCAGAAGCGCAGGCGGTCCGTGAACTGGTGGCCGAAGAACAGCACAAAGCGGGTGAAATCGATCTCCTTCTTACGGCCGTCGTCGGTATCGAGATTTTCGTAGTGCAACTCGCCGTAACCCCCGATCTGGGTTCGTTCTGCCCAGCTGGCGGCCGTCGAGCCGGTTTCGCGGCTCTGCTCGGCCAGTTCCACCGCCGCTTCGGCCTTTTCCTCGGTGCTTTTCTGGCCTTTCTTCAGCGCCTCGATCTCGCGCTGCTGTTCCTGGATGATGCGCCACATCTCTTCCTGGCTGGGCAGTTCGGCCGCGACTGACAGGCCGCCGTGGGCCAGCAGGGCGGTGCTCATCAGGCCGATGCCGGCGCAGTGTGCACGTCTCATTACGGTCTTCTCCTGTATCAATGGGGGTGCTTTGACTGGGGAGGAGCATATCCGAACTAGTAACCTAAATGCAAATGATTCGTATTAACAACCTTGACCTTGTGTGCAGCTGTGCCTGGTGCCTGAGCAACAAGAGAGACGAAGGGTGAAAAGCGCTCGGTCAGGCGGGGCGCAGCACCGCGAGTAGCACCACCGCTATCAGAATCAGGGCCGGAAATTCGTTGAACCAGCGGTAGAAAACGCCGGAGTGAACGTTCTGTTGCAGCTTGAACTGCTTTACCAGCCTGGCGCAGTAGAGGTGGTAGGCGATCAGCGCTGCCACCAGCAGCAGTTTGATCTGCAACCAAAGCTCGGTCAGGGGCCAGTGCCAGGCCGCGATCAGCCAGACGCCGAACAGCGCAGTCAGCAGCGCGCCGATGGTCATGATGGCAAACAGTTTGCGCTCCATGACCACGAAGCGTTCGTGTCCGTTCCGATCCTCGCAGTCGGCGTGATACACGAACAGGCGCGGAAGATAGAACAGGCCTGCAAACCAGGTCACCATGAAGATGATGTGCCACGCCTTGATCCAGAGCATGTTCAGCCCCCGCCTGATTCTGTGTCCGGGGTATCGTTGCCCGGCAGCAGACTCAGTACCAGGGTGCGCACCCGCTCTGCATCGAGCGCTCCCGTGTACGCATCCCGTACCCGTCCATCCGGCGCGATCACAAAGGTGGTCGGGGTCAGATGCACATCTCCGAACGCCCGCGCGGCTTCACCACGAATGTCCAGCGCCACGGGGTAGGGAATCTGTCTGCCCCGACTCAGGGCGAGCACATGGCTGGGTGGGTCGTAGGGCATGGCGATAGCGACGATCTCCAGGCCGCGCCCAGCCAGCGCCTTGTACAAGGCGGTAAGCTCGGCAATGTCTTCGATGCAGCTGGGGCAGCTGATCGACCAGAAAGTGACCAGTACGGGGCGACCGCGCAGCTCAGCGAACCTCAGCTGCTTGCCCTGCAGCGTGGTCAACGCGAGTTCCGGTACCCGGTCTGGCCCGGAAGG
>CBDTYI010000233.1:0-4842 GCA_965364565.1 uncultured Gammaproteobacteria bacterium
GGACTTTCCTCCGTGACCGAAGTCACAGCGGCTGTCCGGCCGACTTCCGCACCCAACATATCCCTGGAAGTACGTCTTGGCAAGCAGAAATTGTCGGTTTCTCTTACAGCCCCCCCAACGCGACCAAATTTCTGTTCGATTCGGTAAATAATTGATTTGAAGAAAATACTTTCATGCTTCGACCCAAAAGCTTCGGGATCCACGCGCCCTTGCGCTGTCGCGTTGACTTACAGCATGCTTACAGCGGTTTTGTATCCTATTGTTTACAATCGACTTCATATCTGGCCCGGGGATTGCTAACCCAGGTGTCGACCGTAGGAGTTAAACGGGTCAGCAACAACAAACTAACCAAAGTCGGTGGACGCGCACGAAAGACCGGCTTCAGGAGGAGTGCATGGATTTCAAACGGTTGCTTGTTACGATTCCCTTTGTTCTTGTTGGTACGGCGCAAGCCGCCAGCCTAGACTTTGGAGTGATCGCACCCACTACCGGTTCGCTCAGCTATGCCGGCGGCGCTAGCCCCCTAATCGGTTCGGGCATCGACGTGGACGAGGTTGTGGGACTGGGCACGCCCTCGAACATTAATGTCGTTTCGACGTGTGCACTGTGTCAGCTCGATTTCACCACGGGAAACTCGACTGGCGGATGGACTTTCGGCGCTGGTGGAACGATAACCATCACCGGTGGCATTGATTTCCCGGATGCAACTCCAGACATAGCCACTGGGAGCACGTTGCTATCGGGTACGTTTGACGGCGCTCAGATCGTGGATATTGGTGGCGGCATCTTTGAATTTCAGATCGCGGGCGCTTCATTTACCGACACGAAGCACCCGGATTTGTTGGACTTCTATGGCCTGCCAGAGATCGGTTACCTCGGTCGGCTGAATATCAGCTTCTCGACAACCGCTAACTCAGGAGACGCTTTCAGCACCAGCACATTGTACTCTGGTGACATAGTTAACCAGCCAGTGCCGGTGCCCGCCGCGGTCTGGCTGTTCGCCACCGGCCTCATCGGCTTAGTGGCTGTTGCGCGACGCCGCAGCTGAATATAACTGAAAAAGTAAAAAATGAAAGGCGGCCAAGGCCGCCTTTCTTCTTGCTCACGCTGTTTACCGTTCAACGCGATGAGGATCGGCGCCCAGCGGAGCCCCGATAGGTCGCCTTCCCCAGCCACTTGTTCAGCACATTGTCGCGTTTCAGGAACGGCAGACAGGGCTGGCGGCGCATGCCCATCTTGTTACGCAGCCGCAGCAGCTTCTTGTGGCGGGGATCCAGGCTCAGGCCGCGCGACACCGCCTGGCAGGCCCGCTTGCGGTGCTGGAACTTGAGCTCCGCCAGCGCCAGGTTCAGGAACACCTCGGCATTGACGGTTTCCACACCTGCGGCGTGCCGGCACAGGTTCAGGCCGCTGACGTCGCCGCAGTAGACCAGCGACAGGCCGTGACAGGAGCGGTACAGGTGCTGATAGACATCTTCGCGGCCCGAACGGCGTTCCGCCTGGCCGAAATGGCGCGCAGCGGTTTTCCATTGTTTCTTATCGAAAAAAGCCCGACCCAGCTGATATTCTTCGCGCGCCTCACGCATCCGTACGGTGGCGCCGGGATACAATAGTTCATCCATGTAATAGTCCTCGAAGTTGGTCTGACCGGCATTCCGTTTGCCGGCCGCTGTGTTTCCCTTATCGACACATCGATTTGTTAGCTTAGTCTTCAATCACCTCCCGGTAGCAGTTCAACAGGCCCAGTGTAGAGGCGTCGTGCGCGCCTGCAACCTCGCCCCGTTCCAGTTCGCTCTGCACCGTCGTGGCGAGCTGTTTACCCAGCTCCACCCCCCACTGGTCGAAGGAATTGATCTGCCAGACAATACCCTGCACAAAAATCTTGTGCTCGTAGAGCGCGACCAGCTGGCCGAGCAGGAACGGCGTCAGGCGCGAATAGAGCAGCGAATTGGTTGGTTTGTTGCCGGGAAAGACCTTGTGCGGCAGCAGTTCGCCGACGCGCTGTTGCGTCAGGCCCTGCGCTTCCAGCTCGGCTCTGGCCTCGGCCTTGGTCTTGCCACGCATCAGCGCCTCGGTCTGGGCAAGATAGTTACTGAACAAAATCCGCTGCTGGTTTTTCAGGCTGTGATGGGCATTGACTGCGGTCATGAAATCGGCCGGTATCAGACGCGTGCCCTGGTGGATCAGCTGGTAAAAGGCGTGCTGTCCGTTGGTGCCCGGTTCGCCCCAGATCACCGGTCCGGTGTGGTAGTCGACCACCTCACCGTCGCGCGTGACCCGCTTGCCGTTGCTCTCCATGTCCGCCTGCTGGAGATAGGCCGGCAGCCGGTGCAGGTGTTCGTCGTAGGGCAGTATGGCGTGTGACTCTGCGCCGAAGAAGTTGTGATACCAGATGCCCAGCATGCCCAGAATGACCGGCATGTTCTGCTCCAGCGGTGCAGTGCGAAAATGCTGGTCCATGTCGTGGGCGCCGGCCAGCAGCTGCTCGAAATTGTCCATGCCGACGTAGAGCGCAATCGACAGACCGATGGCCGACCAGAGCGAATAGCGCCCCCCGACCCAGTCCCAGAACTCGAACATGTTGCGCGGATCGATGCCAAATGCCTGCACCGCTTCCCGGTTGGTGGACAGGGCAACAAAATGCTTGGCCACCACGCGCGGGTCCGACGCGGATTCGAGCAACCAGCGCCGCGCCTGGTTGGCATTGGTCATAGTCTCCTGGGTGGTGAATGTCTTGGACGCTACCAGGAACAGGGTCGTTTCCGGATTCAGTCCGGCCAGGGTATCGTGGATCTGGCTGCCATCGACATTGGAAACGAAGTGAACGTTGAGGCGATAGCCGTAGGGCCGCAATGCCTCGCTCACCATTACCGGGCCCAGGTCGGAACCGCCGATACCGATGTTGACCACATCGGTGATCGGTTTGGCAGAGTAGCCCTTCCAGCTACCGCTGCGCACCGTCTCGGTGAAGACGCGCATTTTTTCCAGCACCCGGTTGACCTCGGGCATCACGTCTTCGCCGTCGACGCAAACCGGTGTATTGCTGCGGTTGCGCAGCGCCGTGTGCAGCACCGCGCGCTGCTCGGTAAAATTAATCTTGTCACCGCGAAACATGCGCTCGATCCAGTCCGGTAACCCGCTTTCGCGTGCCAGCGAAAACAGCAGATCCAGGGTCGCGTCGGTGATCCGGTTCTTGGAATAGTCCAGCAGCAGATCGCCACGGCGCAGCGAATAACGCTCGAAACGCTGAGGATCGGCGGCGAACAGGTCGCGCATGTGCAGGTCAATGACCTGTTCGAAGTGCTCCTGGAGTGCCTGCCAGGCCGGTAGCTGTGTCAACTTGGTCATCTGAAACAAAGCAAAAAGTTCAGGAAAAAAGCTTGCGCCGGGTTCACCCTTCTTCGTCCTCCAGCAGATTGCGCCAGCGCTGGTCATCGCGCACAAACAGGCGATCCGCCTCCGCCGGCCCCCAGCTGCCGGCCGTGTAGGTAGGGATGAAATCGCGTTCCACCGACCATTTTTTGAGGATGGGATCTACTACCTTCCAGGCCCAGCTCACTTCATCGTAGCGCAGAAACAGGGAATGGTCGCCGTCGATGACATCCAGCAGCAGCGCCTCGTAGGCGTCCAGCTGCGCCTGGCCGATGCCGCAATAGCTGGCGTCGAGCCGGGTGGTCTCGGCACGCAGCTCAAGGCCGGTCTTCTTCACCTGCATTTCCATGCGGATACAATCGTGCGGCTGCAGGTTCATCAGAATCCAGTTGGGCTTGAGCTGCTCGATCTGGGTTTCGCGAAACAGTTGCTGGGGCGGGTGTTTGAAACGGATCGACACCATGGAGTTGCCCTGTTTCATGCACTTGCCGGTGCGCAGGTAGAACGGCACATTGCGCCAGCGCCAGTTATCGATGAACAGTTTCAACGCCGCGTAGGTTTCCGTGACGCTATGCTGCGGCACACCCGGCTCATCCAGGTAACCGACGACCTTCTTGCCGCCCACCGTGCCCGCGGCATACTGGGCGCGGAAGGCGTGGGCATTCACCGCGCTCTGTGGAATGGGGCGAATCGAACGCAACACCTTGACCTTTTCGTCGCGCAGTGACTCGGAGTCCAGATTGGCCGGCGGTTCCATGGCGACCAGGGTCAGCAGCTGCAGCAGATGGCTCTGGATCATATCGCGCAGGGCACCGGCGCCGTCGTAGTAACCCGCGCGACCCTCGGTACCCAGCGATTCCGAGTGGGTAATCTGCACGTGGTCGACGTAGTTGCGGTTCCAGAGCGGCTCCAGCATCAGATTGGCGAAACGAAACACCAGCACGTTCTGCACCGTGCCCTTGCCCAGGTAATGGTCGATGCGGAACACCTGCGACTCCTGGAAATCTCGACCCAGGCGATTGTTCAGGCTCTCGGCGCTTTCCAGGTCATAACCAAAGGGTTTCTCCACCACCAGCCGCCGCCAGCCGCCGTCTTCGCGGCTCAATCCCGCGGCGCCCAGCTGGCGGCTGACGACCCCGAAATCGGCCGGTGCAATCGCCAGGTAGAACGCCACGTTGGGCGCAAACTGTCCGTCACCACTGAGATAGTCCGCCAGCGCCGGGTAGGCGCTGTCATCGTCGAGGTTGCCCTTGAAAAAGAACAGCCGCGCGCAGAAGCGCTCCAGCACCTGGGGTTCGGTCTGGCGGCCTGCCAGCCAGTCGCGCACCAGGGCGCGCCACGCCTCGTGGTCCCAGTCGCGGCGACCGAAACCGACAATTTTGAATCCCGGGGGGAGCCGCCCGGCGGCGTCCAGATTGTACAAGGCTGGTATCAGTTTGAGCTCGGCGAGGTTTCCGGTAGCACCGAAAA
>CBDTYI010000234.1:0-4809 GCA_965364565.1 uncultured Gammaproteobacteria bacterium
CGCAGCATTTCCACCAGCCACTGGTGCAGCAGGCTTTCCGGCACCACGATCAGCACCCGTCGCGCGCGCTCCGTGAGCAGTTGCTGGTGCAGGATCAGTCCGGCTTCGATAGTCTTGCCCAGCCCGACTTCATCGGCCAGCAACACGCGCGGTGCATAGCGATTGGCGACCTCATGGGCGATGTAGAGCTGATGCGGGATCAGGCTGGTGCGGCAGCCGATCAGTCCGTACAGGTCGGAGTGAGCCAGCAGATTGCGCTTCTGCAGGGTCTGGTAGCGCAGCTCGAACCATTTGTCCTGGTCGATCTGGCCGCTGAACAGGCGGTCGCCGGGACGGTTCAGTTGCAGAAAGTTGCCCAGCTGTCCTTCCTGCAGCTCGGCTGGATTGCCGTGCTCGTCGCTGCCGGAATACGTTACCAGCCCCGCCTGCTCGCGGACCGAAGCTATGGTCAGCGTGCGTCCGTCGTGACTGCGCACCCGGTCACCGGGGGCAAAAACCACGCGGTTCAGCGGCGCGCTCTGCTTGGCGTAGATACGCGTCTCGCCGCTGGCCAGAAACACAATAGTGACGGTGCGCGGCTCGACCGCCAGCACGGTACCCAGGCCCATGTGGAGTTCGCTTGCGCAGATCCAGCGCTGACCTGGAACAAATTCCGTCACGCGCTGGTCGCCGCCGTAGGCGCGCGACTGCTCCTCTGTTGCCGGGTGTACAGTGCTTTCATCGTCTCCATCCTTTACCGGGTGGGTGCCGCCGCTGTTGCGACGGGGCGCTATGGTAGTGGAAAGCATGTGATCATGAAATGTTTCCTGATAAACTCGCACGCTTTGTTTGTGTCGGTGGGCGAGCGTTTTGCATGAAGGCGAATGAGCTTAAGAAAGGCGCGGTGTTTCAGATGGACGGGCGCAATATCGTGGTCAGACAGATGCAGGTACAGGCGCCCTCGTCGCGCAGCGGCAGCACCCTGTACAAGGTCAGGGGGCAGGATGTTGCCAACGGACAGAAGTTCGAGAAGAACTTCAAGGGCGATGAAGTGCTGGCTCCGATAGACATCGCCCGGCGCCCGGTGCAGTTTCTGTATCGCGACGCGGATGGCTGCACGTTCATGGACAGCGAGAATTACGAACAGTACACCCTGGGCGAACAAAGCATCGCGGACGATCTGCCGTTCCTCAGTGAAGGCATCGAGGGCGTGACGGCGCTGGTCTCCGATGGCATGCTGCTCGGCATCGAGCTGCCTGCCACTGTGGTGCTGGAAATCGTCGACACCGCGCCCGGCATGAAGGCGGCGTCCTCGTCGGCGCGCACCAAGCCAGCCACCCTGACCACCGGCCTGGTGGTGCAAGTACCGGAATACCTGACGCCCGGTGAAAAAATCAAGATCAATACCGAAACCCGCGAATTCGTGTCGCGGGCCTGACTGCTGCCGCGCGGCGCCGCTTAAAGGATTCGGGCAGTCGGCCGCTAACCCGGCTGGAAGGTACCGTTTTTCACGGTGGGGAGCGCCGGCAGCGTTATCAGTGATTGTTCCAGCGTTGTGTTCGCGGCCGGGCACGGTAGGGAGATAAGAAAGGTATAACTCTTTTCCTCTGGCACGGAGGAACGACGCGGTGTCTGTATCAGCAGCGCCTGTCATGAGTCGCCGGCAGTGGAGCCGGATCGGTGGTGCTCCATGGTAGCGGCGAAGCGTTCCATGCCTGTCGAGACGCGCCTGCAAGGCGTCCCGCTCGCGCCGGGCATCGCAGTAGGGCGGGCGTGTTTCTACCGCCGCCGCAAGAGCGCAGCAGAGGTACCATCCCCACCCGATTGTCAGCGCGAAATCCAACGTCTTCACAACGGCTTGAGGTGGCTCGCCCGGCAGCGCTCGGTGCTGGCACGTAAAGCAAGAGCAACGCTCGGTCACGAACAGGCAGAAATCTTTGAGGCGCATCGCCTGATGCTGGCTGATGAATCTCTGCAGTCAGAGCTTGTGAAGAGTATCGCAACCGACGCTTGCAGTGCGGAGCATGCTGTCGAGACGGTGCTCGATCTCTACAAGCGGCAATTCGCTGCCGCCGATTCGGAATACCTGCGCCAGCGCGTTGCCGATATCACTGAAATTCAGCGGGAACTGGTGGGTTACTTCAACCGCGAGGTTGGCTGTCGCCGTTGCGCCGATGCTGCCGCTTGCGGCATGAAGCGGTGCCGACTGGGTAATGATCACATTCTGATTGGCGAGGAGCTGAGCGCCAGCCTGCCTATTGAAACGGACCGCCATACGCTTGGTTTCATCGTGGAAAAGGGCGGAGCGAACAGTCATGCCGTGATCCTGGCGCGCGCGTCGCGCTGTCCGGTGGTCGGCAACATCCGCAACCCTCTGGCGTCTATCCCTGTGGATGCACAGATCCTCATCGACGGGGACCGCGGCGAAGTCATTGTCAATCCCAGCGATGAGACCCGGGCACGCTATCAGGCCAGATACGCACGCCGCGGGCAGGGCTTGCAGCTGTCCACGCCGGTGCCCGGCCTGAAGGTTATGGCCAACATCGGACAGTCCGCTGACATTGACAGTGCGCTCGCGGCCGGGGCCGAGGGGGTTGGTCTTTACCGGACCGAGATGGAAGTGCTGGTAGCGGGCCGATTGTTGAGCGAGGCGGAGCAATGCGCGCGCTACAGCGAGGTCCGCAGGGCCATGGCGGGCAGGCCGGTCTGTATCCGGCTTCTGGATCTCGGCAGTGACAAGACCGCTGACTGGGTAGCGGCAAGGGTGCAAGGTGGCACGGCAGCCGGGCAGCGCGGTGCCGGTTTACTGCTGGCGCATCCGGAACTCCTGCGCGCGCAGGCACGGGCGTTGGCCCGCGCCAGTGTACATGGACCGATCCAGGTACTCTATCCCATGATTAGCCACGCCGAGCAGTTTGTCGAGCTGCGCGCGTTGTTTAATCAGGCCGTCGCCGACCTGCAACCGGCCGGATTGCAGCACGGCGTATTGTTCGAGGTGCCGGCGGCGTGTCTCGCGGCGCGGGAGCTTATGCAGGCGGCGGATTTTGGCTGTATCGGGACCAACGATCTTATTCAGTACCTGTTTGCCGCCGATCGAAGCGAGGGCGACACGGCCGGTCATGCACGCTTCGAAACCGACGCGGTGCTGTGGGACCTCATACGCACACTGTCCGGGACTGCGGCGCGTGCGGGCAAACCCATGAGCATCTGTGGTGAACTGGCCGGCAACCCGGGCTTGACCGATCGAATCATGCAGTCGGGTGTCACCGCCATCAGCACCAGTCCAGCGCATATTGCACGGGTTCGCCAGGCGGCAATCAAAAGGGATTCAGAGAACCATTCCCACTAATGGTGCGTATCGGTGTCGTCGAGGCGCTCGCCCGGGTCGTCGACCGGTTTATCCGCCAGGGCGGTGTTTATCAGCGCCTGTTGCTGGGCCTGGTGCAGGCGCGGATAGCCGCAGGCCGGAGAGGCCGAGGGCGGCCGGCCGGCGTAGCCCAGCGACTGGTCGCCGTGCTTCAGCGCACGCAGGTGGTGCTGAATCTGGTACCAGGCGCCCTGGTTACGCGGGTCTTCCTGGCACCAGACGATCTCCTGCGCACTGATGTATCGGTCCAGCAGCTCCCGCAGACGGCGGCGCGGAAACGGGTACAGCTGTTCCACGCGCAGGATGGCGATATCCGTCACGCCGCGTTCCCGCCGTGCCGCCAGCAGGTCGAAAAACACTTTGCCCGAGCACAGCACCACACGTCGCACCTGCGCCGCTTCCAGGGGGTCGATCTCGGGCAGCACCACGGCCAGGCCCCCGTCGGTGAGCGCCTCGAGGCTGGAGTTGGACAGCCGGTGGCGCAGCAGGCTCTTTGGTGTCATCACGATCAGGGGGCGCCGGAAGCGGCGCTTGATCTGGTCGCGCAGCAGGTGGAAGAACTGTGCGGGTGTCGTCGGGACCCAGACGCGCATGTTGAGCTCGGCGCACAATTGCAGGAACCGCTCCAGACGCGCCGACGAATGCTCCGGCCCCAGGCCTTCGAAACCGTGCGGCAGCAACAGCGTGAGCTGACACAGGCGACCCCATTTCAAATAGCCGCTGGCGATGAACTGGTCGATGACCACCTGGGCGCAGTTGGCGAAGTCGCCGAACTGTGCCTCCCAGATCACCAGCGTTTCCGGGCTGGAGGTGGCGTAACCGTATTCGAAGGCCAGTACCGCCAGCTCGGAGAGCAGCGAGTTGATGACTTCGAAACTCGGCTGGCCTTCGAACAGCCCGGCGAGGGGCACATAACTGCTGCGCTCGTCCTGGTGGTGCAGCACCGCGTGGCGGTGCGCGAAAGTGCCACGCGCCGAGTCCTGCCCGGACAGGCGGATGGCGTAGCCTTCATCCAGCAGCGTGGCGTAGGCCAGCGTCTCCGCCATACCCCAATCGAGCGGTAACGTGCCGGCGAGCATTTGCCGGCGTGCGTCCAGCACCCGGGCCACGCCCCGGTGCAGCACAAAGCCGTCGGGCATTTCGAGTGTCCTGCCACCCAGCCGCGAGAGCGCCGCCAGCGGCACCCGGGTAGCGACGCTCTCGCCGGGTTTGGCGCTCAGATAGTTTTCCCAGTGAGCCTCGTAACCGGTCGCCGAACCGTGCAGGAACTCACGCACCACCACCTTGCCGTCCTCCAGCGCAGCGCGGTAGCGTTCCACCATGGCCTCGGCGTCACCCGGCTGGATCACCCCGTCGCGCTCCAGGCGGGCGGCGTACAGCGCGCGCGCGGTATCCATGGCGCGGATGCGGCGGTACATGAACGGCTGGGTCATCATCGGTTCGTCGGCTTCGTTGTGGCCGTG
>CBDTYI010000235.1:0-4778 GCA_965364565.1 uncultured Gammaproteobacteria bacterium
CGGCGGCATGCTCCCCGCACCAGAGCGTTTGCAACTCAGGTCAGGATGATCAGCAGGGTCACGAAAGCAGCCACCAGGGCAATGGGAATCAGAACGCTCATCCACTCCTGCTGGCTGGCCTTGCGGCGCTCCTGGAAGGCGGCTTTCAGGCCGGGGCGGAACCACAGCAGCAGCAGCACGACCAAGGCGCCGATGAGGATCATTTCCCACAGTGCGGGCTGCTCCATTCTCTTTCCTCCGTGCGTGACTCAGCAACTCCTGGCCATACCAGGATTCTCAGTGCTGACGGTGGCGTCCGCAGGCAGGGCGCCGATCGGCGCCTATTCTAGTGCCAGTTCCGCAGTAGGGAAAGCCGACGGCTAAGCGATCGGTTCGGGGCTGCCGATCGCGACAGCTTGCGCACCCTCGCGATTATCGGGATCTGAGCGCGCTGCGCCCAGCGCGAGAGACGGACTGATGAACAGAAAATCAATAGCGAGGACGTGCATCAGGCACTCGAACAACAGGCGCGCGTGCTGGCTTCGCTGAACCACCCGAACATCCGGAATGTACTGGAAAATCAGGAGCGAAGATAGACTTTTACGCTATGCTTTGTAACACTGGATTGAAGCCCTGCGGACGCGCGATTTCGTCCCCTGTAGAGGAGAGTGCGGTGATGGCTAAAACACGGTTGCTGGCATTCTGTATGGCGGTGTATGGCATGTCTGGACTGACTGCCGCATTCGCGGAGGTGCGCACGCAAAACGTCGACTACGAACATGCGGGAGCCAAACTGCAGGGTTTTCTGGCGTGGGATGACCGCTCGGAGGCGAAGCGGCCCGGGGTGCTGGTCATCCACGAGTGGTGGGGGTTGAACGACTATGCGCGCCAGCGCGCGCGGCAGCTTGCCGAACAGGGCTACGTCGCATTTGCGCTGGACATGTACGGGGACGGCAGGGTCACCACTCACCCTGACCAGGCCGGCACCTGGATGAAAGAAGTCCAGGACAACCTGGCGCAGTGGGTGCAGCGCGCCAACGCGGGGCTGGACGTGCTCAAGCGGCAATCGCGGGTCGACACGGGTAAGCTGGCTGCGATCGGCTATTGTTTCGGCGGCGCGACGGTCATGCAGATGGCTTATGCCGGGCTCGATGTGGACGCGGTTGCCAGTTTTCACGGCTCGCTGCCCACGCCGGCGCAAGACTTACCGACCGAAATCAAAGCCCGGATCCTGGTGGCGCACGGCACTGCGGATCCCTTTGTCCCGGCGGAAAAGGTCGATGCGTTCCGGCAGGCCCTGGAAGCCGCCGACGCCGACTGGACCATGATCGAGTTCGGTGGCGTAAAGCACAGTTTCACCAACCCATCGGCGGGTGACTACGGTATCGAAGCGCTGGCGTATGACCAGCAGGCCGACAGGCAGTCGTGGCAGATGTTGCTTTGGATGTTGCAGGATACTTTTCGCTGAAATTCCCCGCAGCGAGGCACACGGAGTTTCGAATGACTGAGCAGCACGTGTTTATACCACTCAGGATTGCAGTTCTTACCGTATCCGATTCGCGCACCGAGGAGAACGACAGCTCTGGCCAGTTGCTGGTCGCGCGTCTCACCAGCGCGGGTCATGCACTGGCGGAAAAATGTATTGTGCCGGACGATATCTACCAGATTCGCGCCACGGTCTCGCGCTGGATCGCCGATCCCGATGTGCAGGCTGTTATCTCAACCGGTGGAACCGGGATTACCGGCCGGGACGGCACACCCGAGGCGGTCGAACCATTGCTGGACAAGCGGCTGGATGGCTTTGGTGAGATTTTCCGGATGATTTCCTTCGATGAAATCCAGACCTCCACCATACAGTCGCGGGCAGTTGCGGGTGTCGCCAACGGCACTTTCATTTTCTGCGTGCCCGGATCCAGCGGCGCATGCCGCACCGCCTGGGACAAGCTGATTCAGGCGCAGCTTGATCATCGCACCCGGCCGTGTAATTTCGTCGAACTGCTGCCACGGCTCAGCGAGGCCTGATCCACAACGGACGGTGCTGGCGTCGGCCCGCTGGGGGCGCATGGCGCGAATTGCGTATACAGTGGGATGAATCACAGTTTCGCACTGACGCCACGCGTCAGGCTCTTCACCCCCGCAGCGCCGCTGCCGCTGGTAATGTACGGCGACGGCAAGAGGGGCGAACACATCTGTGTCTGCTCCGGCACGCCGGGAAAGATCCCGGCTATGCGAACCGCCCGATCGCGCGAACACTGACGCAACTGCGCCACAGGCAAGGCGCGGTGAGGACTACGATCAATGTGGCAATATCGAATCTGGATACTCGTGTTGATTGTGACAATCCCGGGTTGTGCGACGCGACCGCCCGACCCATGTCGGGCTAACGACTGGTACGCAATCGGGTATGAAGACGGACGCGCGGGCCGCGCCGCAGAGTCTGTCACGGGTCCCGAACACGGCTGCCCAACAGGGCTTGCAGAACCTGAGCTCGCTCGCTACCGGCTGGGGCGGGAGGCGGGGTTCAGCGTCTATTGCGAACCGCGAACAGGTTTCCAGCTGGGCATGGAAGGGCATGAGTATGCAGGGGGCTGTCCGGCGGAGGCGGCGTTCCTGCGCGCCTACACTCACGGCAGACATATTCACACCGTCGAGACGCAGATTCGACGGCTCGACAGCATCCTGGCGGTGAACGAATCGGAGCGCGACAGGCTTGACCAGAGTATCCTGGAGCGACGGAGTGAACTGGCCGAGGCGCGGTTCGATGCCGGTGCACCCGAGGTGCTGCGTGCCGAGCTGCGCGAACTGGAGGCAACTGCCGAGATGGTGGATGCCGAAATCGACGCGCTCCGGGCCGCGCTGCGCGAACAGCACGCGCGGCTTGGGCTGCTCAGGCAGGGAGCCGTCCCCGGTGACAGTGCGGCGGTGAAATAGCTGCGTCATTTGGCTGCCCCGCAGCGAAATGGACGTTTCTGCGGGACCACGCTGTCAGGTGCCCCCGCCCGACTGGGCGCAGTAGAGCCGCAGGTCGCGACCGGTGAGCTGGAGCGCCTGGTACGCGTCTATCCAGGCGGCGATGTCCTCCAGCACCACCTCTGCCTGCAGATCGCGGGTCAGCATATGATATCCCTGCTCGTAGACGATCGCCGTCAGTTGTGTGGTCGCAGCGCTCGAAAGCTGTTCGAGCAACTGGCAGGTCGGCCGGGAGGGGATGATGTCATCGTGCTGACCGTACAGGAGCAGGACATTCCCATGCACGTCGGGCGCGGCCAGCAAGGCCGTGTCCATGAGGTTGCTGACGCCGTACAGTACATCGACGCGGGTGGCCTTGATGACCAGCTCATCGCGTCCCAGCGCCCGCAACATATCAATGTTATCCGATGGTTTGAGGTCCAGCCCTTCGCCCGTCAGTCGTCGGGCCGGAAGCGTGTGGGCGGCGATCCAGAGCGCGGCGCGCTGGTAGAAGGGCATGGCGTCGCGGGACCAGACCGCCGGAGCGACGAGGATGGTTCCAGCAACGTCCAGCGACGCGGAGCCGAGCGATGCCAGCGCGACCGCACCGCCCATACTCTCCCCCAGCAGGTATAGCGGAATGCCCTGATACTCCTGCCGCAACAGCGCTGTCATGGTCGCAAGGTCGGCACTAAGGCGTTGGCTGCCATGCCATAAGCCATGACCGCTGGTGGCGCCGAAACCGCGCTGGTCGTAAGCGACCACGCTGATGTCCCGGCGCGCCAGATAGCGGCCAAGGTTGTCGAACGCGCGGCGGTAATCATTCAGTCCGTGCAGCGCCAGCAGCACGGCGCGGGGACTGCCCACCGACTCCCAGCGCGACAGCGGCAGCCGATAGCCGTCCTCCATTACCGCATAGGACCGCATTAGCCGCGGCGCGGCCTGTGAGCCCGGCGCCGACTGCACGTAGGGTTTGGCGCAGGCGCACAGCAGTACAGCGGCAGCCAGCGGAACGCCGCGGCAAACCACGTTGATCCAGCGATGTGACAGCCGACCCGGAAGAAACAAGCGTAGTACCCATGGGATACGCGACAGGGTTTGAGGGACTTTGTTGCACGGACTTGGGAAAAAATCAACCCTTCGATCGCCGCTGCCGTGTTGCCCGCACCCGGTGTCGGCAACTGCGCCGGCGCAGCCGGGCCGCGTCCCATCCGGCGCCGACTGCTGCAGCCGCAGCGGCCGGCATTGCCAGCGGAACCATTGTAGCTGTAATGGTATGATGCCGTAACAAGCTGGCACCAATGCCCCACCTCGGCACCGCTGGGGGGACCGCGGTGGTGCGGCACATAAAATGCAGCGAGAGCCCAGGGCCCTCGTAACCGGAAGCAGTTACTCCAGATGACGCGCATCAACATCATAATCGCGATGGCCGTTGCGGCCCTGACCATCAGTATCTGGGCAGTCGTAAACCAGCCCGAGACCGAGCCGCCGTGGCCCGCGGTTATCCAGGGATTTGCCTTTTCACCGATGCGGGCCGATCAGGACCCGATGCTCAAGAAGTTGCCGTCGGTAGAGGACCTCGACGAGGATCTCGCGCTGCTGAAGGGAACGACGCACGCAGTACGTACCTATACCGTGGAGGAGACGCTGGCGGAAGTGCCGGCACTGGCGCGCAAGCATGGGCTGAACGTGGCTCTGGGCGCCTGGATCGACAAGGGCCTGAACAAGAACGCTCGAGAAATACAGCGTCTCATCGAAGTTGCCAATAAAAACCGCCGCAACGTGGTGCGCATCATCGTCGGTAACGAAGTGCTGCTGCGTCGCGATCTCACCGAGGACGAGCTGATCGA
>CBDTYI010000236.1:0-4777 GCA_965364565.1 uncultured Gammaproteobacteria bacterium
TATCGCCAGCCACCCACAGGCAGCCGGTGCCGGTGAGCTGCGCGAAATCGACTTCATCTATCAGGAACTCTGCATGACGGAGAGCCGCGGTGAATTCAGGAAAAGCTGTTCGCGCAACCTGACCCGGGAACAACTGGCCAAATACGCGGATATTTATCTCAATGTCCTGCAGGAAGACGGCGCGAGCGCCGAACGCATTGTCGACAAGATGCCGGAGAATTACCATCACCTGGTGTTTATACGCATGCTGTTACCTGTATCTGGGCGTGATCAAACTCCTGTTCCCGGAGGCGACCATCATCCATGCCGTGCGCCACCCCCTGGACACCTGCCTGTCCTGCTATTTCCAGGCCTTCACGGAACTCCCCTGGAGCTTCGATCTCGAATGGATCGGGGATCGTTACCGCTTCTATCGCGAGAAGATGGACTACTGGGAGAAAACGCTGCCCGAAAACAGCATTGTGCCGGTGCACTACGAAGAACTGATTACGGACCCCGAAACCCAGATCCGCCGACTGCTCGACGCCTGCGGACTCCCCTGGGATCCGGCCTGTCTCGAATTCAACACAACGTCACGCGCCGTCAAAACCGCCAGTCTGTGGCAGGTGCGGCAGCCCATGTATAAAACGTCGCGGGCTCGCTGGACCCACTACGCCGCCCATCTCCAGCCACTGGTGAAACACATTTCTGACTACCTGACCGAGGAAGATCGCAGTTTGCTCAGCGAGCACGACGTAAAATGCAGTTCGGGGCTGAGCCTGAAAAAGCTGCTGGGCAGGCAAACGGCGAGGGCTAGCGCTTGAGCAGTTCGATCTGCTGCCGGTTTGCATCCAGAAATAACCCGGTGTTTGCACCGAACATTGACCAGCGCCGTGCTCAAGCCCGGCCGATGATCGGCTTGGTGCAACAGCAACACACCGCTGCCCGATGTGATGTCCCCGTCCTGAGACTTCGCTTCCACCACTCGCCGTTCGCACGCTCGAAATCCCGGCTCCTGGGCACCTTCGGCGGCGGTCTAAACCTTTTCGATATCAGCCTGAGGAAGTGAGTTACAGGGAGCCAATAAGGTTTCGCCCTTGTTACTGGTGCAATACCGGGGCTAGCCGATAGCCTGGCTTTTCTCCTCGGTCTGCTGCAGTTCCCACAAGCGGGCGTAAAGGCCGTCGTGGGCCAACAGCTCCTGATGGCTGCCCTGTTCCGCAATGCGTCCGTTGTCCATGACCAGAATCCGGTCCGCATCGATAATGGTCGACAGCCGATGCGCGATGGCCAGGGTGGTGTGGTTTTGCGCCGCCGCGCGCAGGCTGTCCATGATCACTTGTTCCGAATGGCTGTCCAGACTCGAGGTGGCTTCGTCGAACACCAGAATCCGGGGGTTCTTCAGAATGACCCGGGCAATCGCAACCCGCTGTTTTTCGCCGCCGGACAGTTTCAGGCCGCGTTCTCCCACTACCGTGTCATACCCCTGTGGCAGACTGCTGATGAAGGCATGAATATTGGCCGCCCGCGCAGCCGCCTCGATTGCCTGCTGGTCCGCGCCCGGGCGCGCATAGGCGATGTTGTAGCGTAGCGTGTCGTTAAACAGCACCGTGTCCTGTGGCACGATGCCCACCGCCGCACGCAGGCTCTGCTGGGTGACCGCGCGCAGGTCCTGCCCATTGATCAGTATGCGTCCCGAAGTCACATCGTAAAAACGGAACAGCAGTCGTGCCAGCGTGGATTTTCCGGCGCCGCTTGGCCCGACCACGGCTACCTTGTGGCCCGCCGGTATGGCAAAGCTGACATCGTGCAGGATCGGACGCTCGGGATCGTAGCCGAAGCTGACGCGGTCGAAACGGACCTCCGCGCTGCCGACCTGCAGCTCCACGGCGTCGGGCCGGTCCTGCACCTCCGGGTTGCGTTCCAGCAAGTCGAACATCAACTGCATATCGGCGATGGCGTGTTTCAATTGGCTGTATACGATGCCCAGGAAGTTCAGCGGAATGAACAGCTGCAGCAGAAACGCGTTGACCAGCACCAGGTCTCCGATGGTCAGGCTGCCTTCCACCACGCCGCGTGCAGCCAGAATCATGATCAGGGTAACCCCGCCCGCGATAATGGCGGACTGGCCCACGTTCAGGGCCGACAGTGAGGTCTGACTCTTGACCGCAGCGTCTTCCCATTCCTCCAGCGAATGGTTATAACGCGCGAGCTCGTGTCCCTCGTTACCGAAATACTTGACCGTTTCGTAGTTGATGAGACTGTCGATGGCCTGGGTGTTGGCGCGCGAATCGCTGGAATTCATCTGCACGCGATACTTCATGCGCCATTCCGTGATGCGAAACGTGAAGTAGATGTAGAGCACCACGCAGCCGAAGGTGATGGCCGCGAACCAGACGCTGTATTTCCCCAGCAGGATGCCGGCAATCAGAGTCACTTCAACCAGGGTCGGCAGGATACTGAACACCATATAATTGAGCAGCGAGCTGACGCTGCGGGTGCCGCGTTCGATGTCGCGCGAGATGCCGCCCGTCTTGCGTTCGAGGTGAAAACGCAGCGACAAGCTGTGCAAGTGCTCGAGCACGCGGATCGACACCTTGCGCATGGCCCCGTGGCGGACCCGCGCGAACACCGAGTCGCGCATTTCGTTGAACAGCGAACTGGCCAGCCGCAGGGCGCCGTAGCCCAGCAGGAACGCCAGCGGCAGCACCAGGATGACGTCGTTCCGATCCAGCGCATCGACAATCTCTTTGAGCACCAGAGGGATGCCGACATTGGCGACCTTGGCCAGCACCAGGGCGGCGAGCGCCAGGGCCACGCGCCCGCGGTACTCCCACAGAAACGGGGCGAGGGATTTCAGCGTCTTGATATCCGTGCCCCCGGTTTGGGGCAGCTCGGTGTGTCGTACGCGCATCAGGCCAGGGCAGGTTATGGGCTCGGGGTTCGCAGCCATTGTACCCGAGTTGGCCGAAATGGCGGCAACCGCGCACGTTGACTGGTATACTGCCGCGCCCCGCAAATCGGGCGCGTGTTCTAGCGAGGTTGATGCATGCCGATTTACGAATACCAGTGTGCAGAGTGTGGTCATGAGCTGGAAAAGCTGCAGAAGCTGAGCGATCCGCCACTGACGGACTGTCCTGCCTGTGGCAAGGCCACGCTGCAGAAACGGGTTTCGGCGGCCGGTTTCCGTCTCAAGGGCGGAGGCTGGTACGAAACCGATTTCAAGGGCAAGGACAAGCGCAATGCCGCTAAGACGGACAACGGCGCGAAATCGGACGCCAAGACGGATGCTGGGGCAAAAAGCACCCCTTCAGGGGGCAAAAAGGCGGATTAGGGAATTTCATCCGCTTTCCGAAGGTTGTAACATTCCGCCTTCCGGCTGTACCAGGCCGCGGCCCGATCCATCTATCCGAACATTGCCGATGCGTACACATTACTGCGGTGAACTGAACTCTTCCCATGTAGACCAGGAAATTACCCTGGTGGGCTGGGCGCACCGTCGCCGCGACCACGGCGGGGTGATTTTCATTGACCTGCGCGATCGCGAGGGGCGCGTACAGGTAGTATGCGACCCGGATGCGGCGGAAACCTTCGCCAACGCGGAACGGGTACGCAGCGAGTACGTGCTGCAGGTCAGGGGCCGGGTGCGCAGGCGCCCCGAAGGGACTGCGAATCCGGAACTGCCCACCGGCGAGATCGAGGTGTTGGCCGCGCAGCTGGAGATCCTCAGTGTCGCCGAGACGCCACCGTTTCACCTCGACGACGACACCGTCTCGGAAGAACACCGACTGCGTTACCGCTACATCGATCTGCGCCGCCCGGAAATGCTGGCTCGCATCCGGCTGCGTTCGCAGGTCACCCGGGAGCTGCGCCGGTTCCTCGATGACAACGGATTTCTGGATATCGAGACGCCCATGCTGACCCGCGCCACGCCGGAAGGCGCACGCGACTACCTGGTGCCGAGCCGTACCCATCCGGGCGCTTTTTTTGCGCTGCCGCAGTCGCCGCAGCTGTTCAAGCAGCTGCTGATGATCTCGGGCATGGATCGCTATTATCAGATCGTGCGCTGTTTCCGCGATGAGGACCTGCGTGCCGACCGCCAGCCCGAATTCACCCAGCTGGACATAGAAACTTCGTTCATGGACGAGGACGCCATCATGACGCTGATGGAGGCGATGATCCGCTCGGCGTTCGATAAGGTACTGGGTATCAGTCTGGATGATCCGTTCCCGCGCATGAGCTACCAGGAAGCGATGCGGCGTTTCGGCTCGGATCGTCCCGACCTGCGTGTGCCGCTGGAGCTGACCGACGTCGGCGATCTCATGCAGGGCGTGGAGTTCAAGGTGTTTGCCGGTCCGGCGCTCGATCCCGCCGGCCGTGTCGCTGCCCTGCGCCTGCCCGGGGGTGGCGAGCTGAGCCGCAAGGAGATCGACGACTACACCGGCTTTGTCGCTATCTACGGCGCCAAGGGACTGGCCTACATCAAGGTCAACGCGCTCAGTCGCGGGCGGGATGGCCTGCAGTCACCGATTCTCAAGTTCCTGCCCGACGACGTCATCGCGGCCATCATGCAGCGCACCGGTGCGCAGGACGGCGACCTGGTGTTCTTCGGGGCCGACAAGGCCAGGGTGGTCAATGAGGCGCTGGGAGCGCTGCGCGTCAGGCTGGGTGAAGACCGCGGCCTGTTGGAGGGTAAGTGGAAGCCGCTGTGGGTGGTCGATTTCCCCATGTTCGAGTGGGACGAGGAGGCGGAACGCTGGATCTCCCTGCACCACCCGTTCACTGCGCCCAAGGAGGA
>CBDTYI010000237.1:0-4768 GCA_965364565.1 uncultured Gammaproteobacteria bacterium
TGGATCCCGGCATGCGCCGGGATGACGAGAAGCGAATTAATCAGAAGTTCCCTAGTTCTTGATCCGGTAACCCGCATCATACAAAGAGCTAACCCATTGCCAGGATATGACGAGGTCTTATCGCAAAATAGGTTTTCCTTCGTGCCCTTCGTGTTCCTTTGTGGTTAAGATTTTATGTCTAAATCCCGGTGACAATATTCAAAGCTCCGACCACATGCGCACCAGGTTGACGTACACGTGATCGATCTGGGTGGTTTCCTCGGCGTCGGGCTGGTTTTTCAGCAGTTTCTCGCGAGCCTGGTAGAGCTGAAACAGGAGTTCGCGCTGTTGCGGGTCGCGCAGCATGCTCTGGGTCCAGGTGACTGCGACCAGGCGTTGGCCAGAGCTCACCTCGCTGATGTGGTGCAGGCTCGACGAGGGGTAGACAACGGCATCACCGGCGGCAAGTTTGATACGCTGTTGGCCGAAAGCGGTGCGGATCACGAGTTCGCCGCCCTGGTACTCATCGGGCCCGTTCAGGAATATGGTGGTCGAGACATCGGAGCGGTACTGGCCGCCGGGAGGCCCCATGACCGGGTCGTCAACGTGGTCACCGTAGCTCATGCCCTGCGTGTAGCGCGCGTAGTAGGGCGCTGCCACCCGATACGGCAGGGTCGCGGCCTGGAAGGTCGCGTTCTGCACCAGGGGTGCCATGACCAGGCTGTTCAGTCGTTCCATGTGGCTGCTGCCGGCTTGCAGTTCCTGATTATGCTTGACGCGTTTTGCCGCCGTGCCGGCCGACAAACGGCCATCGACAAACTGGCCCTGATGCAGCAGCGACTGAACCTGCTGCAACTGTGTGCTGCTGAGTACTCCTGGAATGACAACGAGCATCTGGCTTCCCGTGCTGAATGTGTGAGAGACACTGCGATGATATTGAAACTGACCATAGACGATCAAACCTACGACATCGATGTACCACAAGACCTGCTGGAAGAGGCGCAGGATTTCTACGTCAAAATGGACCAGGACATGGACCAGGGCTGGCAGATGAGTCGCCTGTGGGTTGAAAAGCCGGATCTGTACCAGCGCTGTCAGATCGTCGCCGACCGGGTGCTGGGCGCCTTCCACACCGAAAACAAGAAGATGGTGCTGTTGATGTCGGGCTATATCCTCAGCCGGCTGCCGCAGGTGCAGGAAGTCATTGTCGACACCTCGGGGGATATCACGCTGACCGAAATCGTGGCCTGAAAGCAGCTTCGAAGCGCCCTCGCGGCGGCGCTCATGCCGCGAAATCAGGGAGCTGCGTGTGCGACGGCCTGTGCCGCATGGCTGCGCATGAGCTGCTCGATCTGGTCGCGCTCCGGGTACCCGGTGCCCAACTGTTCCAGCAAGTCTTGCCAGGCGGCAAACTCGCTGGCGAGGTGCGGATCGGTCCCCTGACAGCCGAGCACTGTAACCACCGCATCACCGACCTTCCAGGGGCCGTCTCCGCGCACCGGTCCGGGGACAAAGTGGAGCGCCGCTTCGATACCGGTCTCGGTCCAGAACGGCGCCAGGAACAGCACGCCACCGTTGTACGTTAAACGCTCGACCATGATTTGTCTGCTGCCGTCCCGGAACCGGATTGCCAGTGGCGCAGTGACGCTGAATAGATCTGCCATCGGTGTCAGCCTTGTCGGTTCGCCTCAACTGCCGCGCGCAGCGCTGCCGAGCTCCCGGCTCATCAGAAAATGCTGTATCGCACCGAACAGCCGGTGTGACGGCGCGATAACCCGGTAGCCGCGGCTGCGGTAGAAGGGCACCGCCGGCTCGCGTGCATGCAGGATAACGCGTTCGTAACCGGCCGCTGCGGCGGCCCGTTCGAGCTGGTTCAGTATTTGGGTACCCAGGCCCTGCCGCTGGTAGCCGGTCTCGACCGCCATGTAACGTATCTGGGCGGTGTGGTCGCCAGCATCGTGAATGCGTCCGACGGCGAGCACCCTACCAGCCGTGTCGCACACCATGCGATGTATGCCGCTGTCTTCGAATTGATCGCGCTCACTTCCCGGGGGTTGTCCCCAGGGCGCGCGCAGTATGCGCCAGCGCAACGCGTAGTAATCGGTCCAGTCCTTGGCGGTCTCGGGAGCCCGGGTGTTGAAAGTACCCGAACTCAGGCGAACACCACCCAGGTTGTGGCAATGTATTTTACGCCCTGTTGCAGCGTCACGCCGCGGTGCTCGTGGGTCCAGAACGGGGGAAACAGCAGCAGCTTGCCCTGCTCGGGTTTGACCTTCAGGTTCTGGAACAGAAACTCGGTTTCGCCGCCGGGCCCGGGCACGTCGTTCAAATACCAGACCGCAACCAGCTGGCGCTGGCTGAACTCGTGGCTGCCGCCGTCGATGTGCCAGTGGTAGTGTTCCCCCGGGTTGGTGCGCTGGATCGCGTAGCCCATATCCTTGAAGCGGCCCTTAAAATAGGGAAATCGCTCGCGGAATTCTACGATCGCCTGACCGATGGAACGGAACAGGGCCTGATCTATGTCCTTCCAGTGAGGTTTGCCGCTTACCACCAGGTCGGTGGATTTCTTTACGCTGCGGTCATGCTCCGCGAGCTGACCGATGCGACCTTCGTACTGCTCGTCCTGGCGCGCCTCGAAACGCTCGATGGCACGCTGACAGAGCTCCGGGCTGAGCGCATGGCGCTGTTCGAAAATGAAGCTGTTGGGCGCGAGTTCTACCAGACTGCGCAGCGGTACAATGGTTTTGCCCTGGGCCATGGGTGCTGATCCGAAATTCTGAGTTTGTCCGTGCCGCCTGCTTACAGGGATTTGCGCTCGATGAGTGACTCCATTTCCTGCCAGGCGCTCTTAACCCGGCTTTCGTGGAGCGCGACCAGTTCTTCGGCCACCTGCAGCCAGTGATTCCTGCCGGCTTCCACCTGGGTTTCCAGTTCGCGGGTATCCCCGTATTCTACCCAGTGTTCATAGGCCTTTAACAGGGTCGGATAGATCTGTCTGCGCATCCCGGACAAGTTGGCGAAATAGAAATGCAGCGACGGTGGATGCTGTCGCTGCAACAGGGTGGGCAGGGTGGAGAGACAGTCTGCGAGGTGGTCGCGAACCGCACGCGCCATCAGCTCCAGCTTGGAGCGGGGAAAGCTGCCGAGCATTTCGCGCCACACGTCGCCGAGCACTTCACCGGCGCGCACCTCGCCGATTTCGTGCAGCACCAGTGCGTCGATCTCGGTGTCGGTCATCTGCTCCAGCGCGGCATCCAGATCCGCGTCGAAGTCGTAATAGCGAATGGCCCGGCCCATCGGGTTGTCGGGCTTGTTCCAGCGCCACTCCTCCAGCTTTTCCCACACCATGCGGCGCAGCGATTCACGCCGGATGAAGATTTCCCCGTGCCGCGACATGGCCGGCGGGGCGGTCAGATCACGCGCCAGTTCCTGACTGGAAATGTGGATCCGGTAGCCGTTGTGCTCGATCTTCTTTTCCAAATGGGCGAGAAAAAAATGCGGCTTGCCCTGGTTGCCGTATCCGGCATTGTAGAGCAGCCGGTGGGGCTCCAGCTCCCGGTTGATGGCAGCCGAATCAAACGGATCGAATTGACGACCGTCGATCACCAGCGGCTGGAAATCCTGTTCCAGCAGCGACTCCCACAGGTCTTCGCGGTCCGTCAGCCAGTCACCGATCGCGGTGCTGGATAGTGTGGCGCCATAAGGCAGACCCTGCTCCCAGCGGTAGTATTCTCGCATCTTGAGCAGGTACACGCACAGCGTGTAGTCGCTGGCGGAGCGCGCATCGGAAATATGGCAGTTGTGCTGTACGTCCGACCTCAGGGTCTCGAGTCCCTTGGGTAAGCGCGGTTTCGCATCATTCGTCAACATGGCGAATACCCGACTAAAATACTATGGTTTTCGATGCTAGCATGATGTATCCTTGCGCGCCAGTTCACACATGGGGTTGGTATGGTCCGAATTCGCAGTCGCTGGAATGCCAGGGGGAAAGCACGCTCCCTGGAAGAGAACGCGGGGGCACTGGCGTTTATCGAGTGGCGTATTGCTCAGACCACGCTGCTCAATCTGGAAAACGAGGGTTTTCAGACCGATACCCAGGCTCAGCGGCTCGACGTGCTGGAGGAGCTGTGTGCGTTCCTGATTCACGTCACCGACCGGCTGGTGCACGGACAAATGGACGACCAGGAGCGGGAGCGTTTCATTGTCGCACTGGCGCTGAAAACCGCCGACACCTATCACGACAACCGCGTGGACGCAGAGGGGCGGGGTCGGGATTTCAGGCAACCCTTCATCGACAAGCTGAATCAGCGTATGGCCGAATATGCCGAGTTCCGCTTCGAGAACGCCGAACCGGGTTATGCCTTCAAACGTTTCCTGGGCGAGTGTGTCACCAACAGCATGGGGCCCCGGGACCGTAAGTGGATCAGCGACCAGGTGATGGAGATCGAAATACCTGAGATGCTGAAAACGTTGAAAAAAGGCCTCAAGGACCTGTTCGAGACCGGAGCCAGTGCCGACCCGCCACAGGACCCGCAGAACACCTCCACCCGTCAGTCCTCCTGAGCCGGATCCGGGGCGGCGGCCCCGGCCGTTGCTGCAGGCGCGGCGTGAATCTGCTATTTTGCAGAACAAAGCCGCAGGCGACAAAAACAATAAATCCGGTTGGGGGACATCCCATGTACGAGCGCTTTTTCGCGTTGCAGCAACGCCCGTTTTCGCTTTTGCCGGATCCCGATTTTCTATTCCTGGGCGAGAAACACCGTGCCGCGCTGGATATGGCGGAGCTCGC
>CBDTYI010000238.1:0-4749 GCA_965364565.1 uncultured Gammaproteobacteria bacterium
CGCCGATCAGCTTCGCTTCGAGCAGATGCTGGAAGATCAGACGACGATCGCCAAGGCGGCCGTGCAGATCAACGAGCTGGCGGGCAAGCACGGCAGGTATCCGTTGTTGTTCGCCGCCGCTCTCGGTTTCCAGTTCCATGCCCGCTGCTCGCAGGCGGCTTGCCAGGCACTCGCCGAGTTCGGCTTCGCTGAAATAGGCCAGTTCAACGTGGTCGCCGAAATATCGCTCCGCGCGGTAAATGTAGCTCAGGCGTCGCCAGGCATACTCCTGGCAGCCCAGCAGCCACAGATGCCGCTGCTGTGTCGCTACCATGACCGCGCCGAAAATACGAATCGCCTCGTTGGCACCCATGATGCGGCAGGCGAGAAAATGGCCGTTGTCGATCGCAAACACGCTCGGCGCCAGGCCGTTGAGGTAGTCGACCAGCTGCTCGACCGAATCCCGCGGCTGCTCGCAGCCGACCACCGCGCTGAGCAGCGCCAGGGTATCGCTAATGTCGTACGGCCGGCGTGTCAGTTTGCCGTAGCGGTAGGTTTCATGGTCAGCGACCCGATTGGCCAGCTGCTGCAGTAAGGATGTGATCCCGCAACCCTGCGGTCCGGTCACCGCGATCATCGATCTGCGTCCTGCGCGCCACAGCTCAAGGGCCGCCAGTATGCCATCCAACTGCTGCTGGCGGCCGATAAAGCGCGCATCGCCAGCTGTCAGGGGTTCGGCCGAGAAGGCTTGCAGCACGGCTTCGGGCAGCGCCGTGTCCGCAACGCCCGGCACCGGGCGTGCCGCCAGGGCCAGACACAGGTCCGCCTGGACCTTGGCGGGTTCGGTCTGCTCGTCGGTCTGGCGTCCGAACAGGCGGAAAGCCCCTCGATACAGGCGGGCGAGCGTCCCGGCGACGGGGCTCAGGAAAGCTTTTCGCGTGTGCGTCATGGTCTGTAAGTGTCACCGCATTAGCGCTGCAGAGGCGCCTGTAGCACAACGCGCCAGGTGCACACCGGCTCTCAGGCGAGGGTTTCGCGCGTCGGGAGCCGCCCTGCGCCAGGCGCTCAGTCTGCCGTGCCGTTGCGGACGGCTTCCTTGTAATTTCGGTAATGCCCGATCATGGTCTTCCACACCGGGCCGGGTCGACCGGTACCGACCGGCCTGGCATCGAGGCGCGTGACCGGGACGATCTCGCGTGTGGAGCTGGTGATCCAGATCTCGTCGGCGTCGCGCAGAACAGACACCGTAACATCGTTTTCGCTGCAGGGCAGGTCGTGCCTGGCGGCCAGCTCCAGCACCAGGTCGCGGGTGATACCCGGCAGCATCAGGGGGCCGTTGGGCGGGGTCTGTATCCGGCCGTCCTTGATCACGAACACGTTGCTGGCCGAACCTTCGATCACCAGCCCGTCCTTGACCAGCAGGGCTTCCGCGGAGTTCTGCTCGGTCGCCTGCTGGCGCAGCAGCACATTGGGCAACAGCGTGATCGCCTTTATGTTGCACATCTGCCAGCGGATGTCATCCAGCGTGACCGCCGCGACGCCGTGCGCCTCGATGTCCGGGTCCGGCTCGGCTATCGGGGAGCTCATGGCGAACACGGTCGGCATAACCCGTTCCGGGAAACTGTGATCGCGCTTCGGTGCGCTGCCGCGGGTAACCTGCAGGTACACCGACTGGTCGTTGTGGTTATCGGCGCGTCCGCGGTTGCGCTCCAGCAGCTCGGTCAGGATATCCTGCCACTGCGCTGCGTCGCAGGGATTGCCCAGGCGTATGCCATCGAGGCTGTTCTGCAGCCGTTGCAGATGGTGGGGGAACCGGAACAGACGTCCGCCGTAGGCCGGGATAACTTCGTAAACACCGTCGCCGAACAGAAAGCCGCGATCCATGACCGATACGCGGGCCTGTTCGACCGGCAGGAAAGCGCCGTTCAGATACACCGTAGACATGACTGCGGCGGGGCGACGCGGCTATTCGAAATACAACAGCGCTTCGTCGACCAGGCGTTGCAGAAAACTGCCCTCGGCGACCGGGTTCAGCGCCACCAGCTCTTTTTCCACCACCGATTCGTCGGCCAGTCGCACCACCACGCGTCCCAGTGGCTGGTTCTGGGCGATGGGCGCGATAATGTGGTCCTGCAGCTGCATGGCGGCATCCAGATTCTTGTATTCACCGCGCGGAATGGTGACGTACAGGGTGTGGTCCAGGCCGAGATCCACAGATTCGCTGGCACCTTTCCAGACGCGTGCCGAAGTGAGCTTGCTGCCGCCGTCGTAGAGCTTATGCGTCTCGAAGAAACGAAACCCGTAATTCAGCAGCGCCTGGCTGGCATCGGCCCGCGCTTCCTCGCTGCTGGTGCCGAGCACCACGCTGATCAGGCGCATACCGTCACGTTCCGCCGAGGTGACCAGGCAGTAGCCGGCCGATTCGGTATGACCGGTCTTCAGCCCGTCGACCGATTCGTCCCGCCATAACAGCTTGTTGCGGTTGTACTGGGTGATGTCGTTGAAGGTGAACTGGCGCTCCGAGTACCAGCGGTAATACTCCGGGAACTCCTCGATCATGGCGCGTGCCACGATGGCTATGTCACGTGCCGTGGTGTAGTGATCCTTGTGCGGCAGACCGGTGCTGTTGACGAAATGGGTGCCGGTCAGCCCCAGCTGTTCGGCGTGGTGGTTCATCAGGCTGGCGAAACCTTCCTCGGTGCCGGCCACGTGCTCGGCCAGTGCCACCGTTGCATCATTGCCGGACTGGATAATGACGCCCTTGAGCAGGTCGGCAACGCTGACCTGGCTGTTGACCTCGACGAACATGCGCGACCCTTCGGTACGCCAGGCTTTCTCGCTGATCCGTACTTTTTCTTCCAGGCTCAGGTTGCCATCCCGGATTTCGCTGAACACCACGTAGGCGGTCATCAGCTTGGTAATGCTGGCCGGTTCCAGTGGCTGGTCGGCATTCTTTTCGGCAATGGTCTGGCCGCTGAGAAAATCCTCCAGCAGATAGCCTTTGGCACCTACCGAGGGGGCTTTCGGTACCGGTGTCGCGGCCCGGGCCGCGGCACAGAACAGCAGCGCAAGGATGAGAAGACTTCGGAACACTACCTGCTGTTGCTTCATGAACATACCTGTGGCCTGATGAAGCGCCTCATTGTGGGCGCTCGAAAACCGATTTTCAAGACTGGACCGGCGCGCTGCGCCTGGCAGGCCGGGGTTTCGGGCAGTGACGCGGTTCGCGCGGGATTATGAGACAGGTTCTAGTCAATGACGACGCTGGGTGATGCGATACCCTGGTCGGCCAGCATCTGCGCCACTTTGTCGGCCGATTCGACCGTCTGCAGCGGTCCGATACGCACCCGGTAGATGCGTTTCCGGTCGGCCAGGCCTTCGCTGATGTGCAGGCCTCCCGGCAATTCGACCGCCGCCAGTTGACTGCGCAGGCGCTCCGCGTTGGCGCGCTCCCGAAACGCGCCGACCTGCAGATACAGGGCGGTACTTTGGCGTTCGGCGACAGCCGCCGCGGTCTTATCCGCTGCCAGCTTGGGTTGGCTGCCCGCAACGCGCGCTTTGCTCTGCTCGGCAGCGTAGCGGTGCGGGTCGATGGCTTCGACTTCGACCAGGCCGGTGCCCTGACCCAGAATTTCCAGCCGGGCCGCGGCGGCATAGGAGAGATCGATCAGTCGGTTGTCGTGGAACGGGCCCCGGTCGTTGATCTTCACAATCACCGATTTGCCGTTGCGCAGATTGGTGACCTGGGCATAGGTCGGCAGCGGCAGTGTCTTGTGGGCGGCAGACATCTGATACATGTCGTAGGTGTCGCCACTGGAGGTGCGGTGGCCGTGGAACTTGGTGCCGTACCAGGAGGCGATGCCGCGCTCGCGGTAATCTTTGCTGGACGCCACGGTGTGGTAGCGCTTGCCGTGCACCACATACGATGTCGGGTTGCCATAGCGGCTCCTGGGTTCAGGGCGCGGCACTGCGTCTTTTACCCTGGCGACATCAACCGGCTGCTGCGGTGCGCTGTCCTGTTTCTGGGCATAGCGACTCGGTGCCGGTGATGAGCATCCCGCCAGCAGCAGCGCTGCAAGGCAGCCGCCCAGCAGGCTTGTTGTCGCTGCGCGGGTGTTATCAATCCTCGCGGTTCTGGTAGGCATTGCGGATCGCCTCGCTGAGCTGGAACACGGCCATGGCGTACAACGGGCTGCGATTATACCGCGTAATGGTGTAGAAGTTATCGGTGGTCAGCCAGTATTCGGGGCCGTTGCGCTGCTCCAGCTCCAACAGGGCCACGCGCTGATCGTCGCGCAGCTTCGGATTGCTGGTGATTCCCGCCTGCGCGAAATCGGCCACCGTCCCGGACGGCTTCAGACTGGAGGACACCAGGGA
This sequence comes from uncultured Gammaproteobacteria bacterium, assembly GCA_965364565.1. Classification (GTDB taxonomy): domain Bacteria; phylum Pseudomonadota; class Gammaproteobacteria; order DSM-19610; family DSM-19610; genus Thiogranum. Next base: position 4,357 of record CBDTYI010000238.1, read on the forward strand.
ATCGGGTATGCTCGCCTTGCCGCTCACCCTGCTGGCCACCGGCTGGCCCAGCTTCCAGCCGTGGCGCTGGAAATAGTTCGCCACGCTGCCGATGATATCCTCCAGGCTGGCCCACAGGTCGCGGCCGCCGTCGGCATCGAAATCGACCGCGTAGTTTCGGTAGCTGGAGGGTATGAACTGACCATAACCCATGGCGCCGGCGTAGGAGCCTTTTGCCTCGCTCAGATCCAGGCCCTCTTCGCGCGCCAGGATCAGGAACTGTTCCAGCTCGGAGCGAAAGAACTTGGCGCGCGGCGGGTATTCAAAGGCCAGCGTGGACAGTGCGTCGATGACCCGGTAGGAGCCGGTGTTGGCGCCGTAGCGGGTCTCGACGCCGATGATGGCAACGATCAT
>CBDTYI010000239.1:0-4745 GCA_965364565.1 uncultured Gammaproteobacteria bacterium
GATGTGCACGCCGAGCTGCTCAGCCAGGCCCTGTGGCCGGACGCCGAGGGCGACAAGGCCCTGAACGCATTTGACGTTACCCTGCATCGCTTGCGGCAGCTGCTGGAAATCGACGGCCTGTTGCTGGTTCGGGAGCGACGTCTGACCCTGAACAACGAACTGGCCTGGGTGGACGCCTGGAGTTTCGAGCGCCTGGTAAACCACGCCGAGCGGCTGCTGGCGCGCATCGGGGAGCCGGCGGTGGCACGCCAGCTGGCCCGCTGCGAGGAACGCATGCTGAACCTCTACCAGGGCGCCTTCCTGGAACGCGAAGCCGCGCGAACATGGAGCCTGTCGTTGCGCGAGCGCCTGCGCAGTAAACTGCTGCGTCACATGCACGAGGCCGGTCCGGCGTGGGAAAAGGCCGGTGAATGGGACACCGCGATTCGCTACTACCGCAAGGGCCTGGAAATCGACCCCTTGATCGAAACCCTCTACCAGCGCCTGATGCACTGTTTTCGCGCCACCGGACGGGTTGCGGAAGCGCTGGCGACCTACCAGCGCTGCCGCGCCGTCCTGGCCGAGCAATTCCAGATCGAGCCGTCGCGGGCAACCCGTGAACTCTACAATTCACTGAGAATGTAATAGCCGCTTCCCCCGGCACAGCGGGCCTCAGGGTAAGGCCAGCGGTCTTACCGCGCGCAGCCTGCCGGGCACCACATCACCCGGATCCCTTTCTGTAAGTTCTGTGTAAGTCAGCACTGCCTACACTCAGCCCGGTATGCGTATTTGACTCGGCGCGGCCAGCAGGTGGGGGCGCGTAGCAGGCGTGTCCATGGCTTGCGGTCCTTAGCGAGACGGCGCTCGGTGTCAAATAACCATCTTTTTAAAAGACTAACCACAAGTCCGGCTACCCCTGAGAAACACAACAACAGGGATGCCAGCACGCCAAAGGTGTCGGAGGAAACGCGATGAATACCAATCTGCCGGATACCGGAGCCCACCGGCTCCCTGGACTGCAACCGGAGGCAGCCTGGACCGAAAGCACGACTGATGACGAACTGGACCACCCGGTGCGAATTCACTCCCTGGGCCGCTTCAGCGTCCAGTTGCATCGGCAGGCTGTCACCGGCGGCGCCAAGGCCCGCAATCAGCGCCCCCTGGAGCTGTTGCAGGCCTTGATTGCCTTCGGTGGGCGTGGCGTCCACGCCGAGCTTCTCAGTCAGGCGCTGTGGCCGGACGCCGAGGGTGACAAGGCCCAGAACGCCTTCGATGTAACCCTGCACCGGCTCAGGCAGCTGATCGGCCTGAAGGGGCTGTTTCTGGTGCACGACCGGCGTCTGACGCTCAACAGCGACCTCGCCTGGGTCGACGCCTGGGCTTTCGAGCGCGCCGTGAACCACGCCGAGCGCCTGCTGAACCGGTTTGACGAACCGCTCTCGGTGCGCGAGCTGGCACACGGCGAGGAGCGCATCCTCGCCCTGTACCAGGGCGCATTCCTGGAGCGCGAAGCCAGCCGGACATGGGCCTTGTCACTGCGCGAGCGACTGCGCAGCAAGCTGCTGCGCCACATTGCCGAAGCCGGACGCGCATGGGAATCGGCCGGCGAATGGGATCGGGCGGTGCACTACTACCACAGGGGCCTGGAAATCGACCCCTTGATCGAAGCACTGTACCAGCGCCTGATGCAGTGTTTTCGCGCCACCGGACGTATCGCGGAAGCGCTGGCGACCTACCAGCGCTGCCGGGCAGTGCTGGCCGAGCAGTTCCAGATCGAACCCTCGCGGGCAACCCGTGAGCTCTACCATGCGCTCATAACCTGACTCGCTTTAGTCAGCGGGGTCCGGCATGCGCGGACCCCGCGGTGGTGTAGCTGGACGCCGTTGTTCGTGCACCGCACCCCCCCTCCCCCCCCGCAACACGTAGCGCCGCTCGGCGGCCGCTCTCGCCCGCCTCGGCGACCACCCGACTGATAGCGATTTTTTTTACCTACCGCCGACTGGGTAAGGTTTCCGTAAGCGGGCAACCCTTAGCCTCGGGTCTTGCTGATACCCGTTCGACGAGAAAAGCTCTATGGAAAATTACATCGTTCGTATCTATGGCCGTGATCCGGGTGACTCCGACCGGGTGACCGGCATGCTGGAGTCGGTCGAACAGGAAACGCGCCGGCCATTCCACTCTCTCGATGCCCTGCGATCAATGCTGGATGCGCCCGCAGCAGCGGAGCCGCAGGACGCGGACCCGAGAGCAGTTCCGCGCGTGCAGTTCAAGGACTCGCTCACGCCGACGAAATCAACGCGAAGATTTGATGCATAGCGCTTGCAGGCATTTATCAACGCTGGTGGCGTTAGTCGCACTGCTGGCCGGACCGGCCGCGGCGTCCAGCGTAGTCTACGAGACGGTGGACTTATTCAAGGGCAAGACCTTGTTCACGGACACGTTTCAGGTCGACTCCGCGGGCAACTATCAAGCCACCCTGACTGACTTCGAGTTCCCGCGCCCGCTGAAACGAATGGCCCTGAACATCACGACTTCGAAGGACACTCTGGGCTCACTGTTGGCCCCCGGCTCGTTCGAGTTCGAGGCCGATCCGGGCACCTACTATGTCAGTTTCTTCGCCCTGGCCGGTGACGGCAAGAAGCGGGACAAAGACGCAAACCGCAGCACGGAGCGGAACAAAGAGAAGCGCAAGGATCGACATCACGACAAAAAACATCACCAGGGCAAGTCCGACACGGCCAGACAGCGGCAGCGCGAAAAACGCGACCGCTCCGACTGGGCGCACGGCAAGGGGATCGAGAAACTCGGTCAGTACGGGATCGAGATCGCCTATCTGGACGGCATGGACAACGGCATGCCGCCGTACGAACATCCGGGCAACGGCAACAACGCGGTGGTTCCGGTTCCGGCCGCCGCCTGGCTGTTTCTGTCCGGCCTGCTTGGCATCAGCGGTATCGGCTTCAGACGTAGATTGCGCGGCTGAGACCGGCAAGTCGGCGGCGTTCGCGCCTGAACGCCGCCCTGCTTCACTCTGCCAGAGACTCCGCTTCCATGGAAAGATAGACCTGGTAAGCATTGCGGCGATTGGCTTCGGCGAACGCCGGCAGGTGCTCGAACTCGGACCAGTCGGTCGCCGCGTAAGCCTCGTCGAAGGGAACAAAGTCGTTCACGGCCGCACCCATCGTTTCGCGCAGGTATGACAGATAGCGACGCATGGTGCCAATGGCCTGGTTTGGATCACTGGCCAGGGCGCCGTGTCCGGGCACCAGCGCAACCAGCTGCTGCACTTCCATGCGCTGCAAGACCTCCAGCCAGTTGCCGGAATTGGCATCGCCCAGGAACGGGACTCTGCCCTCGAACAGGATGTCACCGGAGAACAGCACCCGGTCCGGTTCGACATAAAGCGTCAGATCGGCGTCCGAATGCGCCGCCCCGACCGGCGATACTGTGAAGCGGACCTTACCCAATTCGAAAGTCTCGCGCTCGGCGATGTAGCGGTCCGGCTCCACCAGACGGGTGGTTTCGTTCACCCAGGGATCGAGCGAGAAACGACGTTCCTCCAGCCTCTCCCCGGCATGCGCCGAACGCAGGTATTTTTCCGCGCCGCGTGGCGCCCAGATTTCTGCGCCCTGCTCTTCGAACACCTGCAGCCCGTAAATGTGGTCGGCGTGATAGTGGCTGGTGATGACGCGCACCACAGGCTGGTCCGACACCTTGCGGATCTCCTCCAGCAGTCGCTTGCCCAGCGACGGGGTGCCGAGCGCATCGAAAACCACGATGCCGCTATCGGTTACCACCACCCCGGCGTTGGATATGAAACCTTCGTTGTCGGTCGCTATGCCGGCCTCACCCTGCGCGAAATAGACGTGCTCGGACACCCGCGTCAGGCTCACGGGCACGCCAACGGGCGGATAACGTCCGGGCTGTACCGTCTCGGCAACGACCGGCGCCGTGAGCGAGAACAAGACAACAAGTATGGCTAAATACATGGGAGTTCCTCATCTGACTGATTATGGAAAGACGAACTGCGGCAGTGGGCTATTCCCTAGCTGCGCCGGGAGCGAAAAAACGCCTGCAGGCACTCGGCGCACGCCTGCTGCAGTACGCCGCCGGCGACTTCGATGCGGTGATTCAGACCCTGGGCATCGAAGACATGTGCCGTACTGTTGAGCGCACCGCGTTTCGGATCGTAAGCGCCGAACACCAGGCGTTTGACGCGGGCGTGAACCATAGCGCCCGCGCACATCAGGCAGGGTTCCAGCGTAACATACAGCGTGGTGCCCGTGAGCCGGTAATTGCCCAGCCGCTGCGCGGCCTGCCGCATGGCAACGATTTCGGCGTGGGACGTGGGGTCGTGGCTGGCGATCGGCCGGTTCCAGCCCTCGCCGATAGGCTCGCCGTCCTTGACCACGACAGCTCCTACCGGCACCTCCCCTTCCTCCGCGCCGCGTTCGGCCAGCGCCAGCGCGTACTCCATCCAGCGGATATCGGTTTGCTCGGTCATGCTGAAAGACATTTCACATCAGAGAACACGGAGGCCTTCAAGTACTGGCAGTCTGTTGAAAACAGTGTCAGGTGAGTGCAAGACAAAGCACAGACCGGCGAAAAAGCGCAGTGTAGCGGAGCAGGGCCAAATCACGCTGAGCACCGTCTGCATTCGATTCAGAGCTCAGCGCGACAGGGGAAGCCCGTTTTCATCACCGGTGCCACAATCAAGAACTCCGCGCACTCTGCGTTCTCTGATGTGAATGAAATCCTGTTCCCAC
>CBDTYI010000240.1:0-4726 GCA_965364565.1 uncultured Gammaproteobacteria bacterium
CTCCCACGCAACAGGAGTCTGCCCTTTTTCCTTGAATTTCTGTGACGGTTGCCGTTAACCCGCTGATGTAAATGGCTTACCAGGGAGGGATGCAGCATGCTGAAGGGACTATTGGCGGTCGCCGCCACGGCCTTGATCGTCATCACCGGCTACGAGGCCTGGGCTTATTACGTCAGGGTGGATCAGCCGGCCGCGCTGCTGCTCACCGAAGACGCGCTGGCCACGGATGAACTGGTGGGCCTTGGCAGCGTCAGTATCCAGCACGCCGTGCGCCTGGAACAGACCTTTCTCGGCGCCCCGGACACTGACGGGGCAGGGCAGCGCGGCCTGCTGACCAACACGCCCTTCGCGACCTTTCAGTCGGCCGGCATCGACCCGCGCCGCGACCTCAGTCATCTGGTATTCGGCCTCTACCTCGGCGTCGACGCCGAACCCGGTTATGCGCTCGCCCTGCTGGGCCGGTTCGACCGCGCCAGGGTGATGTCCTGGCTGCAAAGCGAGTATGAAGTCAGCCCGGCGCCGGACGGCAACCCTTCGGTCTGGCAGGTGCGCAAGCAGGACGTCGATACCTGCAGCTGGTCGCAGCCCTGGAGCGTGTATTTAGGCAGCAGTCTGATGGTGGCGGCCGATCCCGCACGCATGCCGGGGCTGCTGGATCGTATCGACCGCGGCGCGGCTGCCCGGCGCGACCTGGATCGCTGGCGCGGGTTCCGCGACACCAAGCTGGGCAGCCTGGCGCTGTTCGTGCCGGAACAAAGCCCCGACACCGGCAACCCCTTCCTGCAACAGCCCGTGCAGCGGACGCACGATGCATTGGAGGCTTTCGATGAAGTGTATTTCGGCCTGGGGCTGTGGCCGCTGCCGTTTCGCGCTCAGCTCGAGCTGATGCTGGCCGGCCAGGATGCGGAGGCTGCCACCCGCACGGCGTCCGACTGGCAGGCAGCGCTGGAGGCTTCCCGGGCAGAGTGGGGTGAGCAGATGCCGACCGTAGCGCGCCTGCACGATGCGCTGTCGGTAACGACCGAGGACAGCGCGCTGCGACTCAACGCCAGTGTCGACGAGGACTGGCTGGCCGATGCCGCCCGGATTCCGCAGGAGTTGATGAGCCTGCTGTTCAGCGGTGCCGGCATGCACATGTCGATCAACGGTGGCGCGTCGGTGCAGCCCGAGGAGCGCATCGACGAGAACCCCACTCGCTATGTTTCCGGCGTAGCGCCGCAGGGGCTGCCCGCCTATCAGCCGGACCCGCCTTTCCTGCCCGAGGTCGACGCCGTCAGCGGCCCGTTCGGTAACCGGCACAGCGCGGTGGAACTCGGCGCGGCCGATGACAGCCTGGAACTCACCATCACCGGAACCCACCGTGGGATTCCCAACCTGGGAGACGCCGAGCGGCGCGTCAGGCTGTACGTCGACAGTGTCAGCGACGCTGCGGGCAATGAGCTGCTGCGGGAGGAAAGCTGCGGCCGGGAGCGCAACGACCTCGCGGTGGAACTGGACCGGCCGCACTTCAACAACAGCCTCACGGGTGACAAGACCGTGCGCCTGAAACCGGGTGTGCGACACGCGGATATCCACCGTATCCGGGGCCGCGTCGAGCTCGCGCTGCCGGCCGAGGTCGAAACCATTCGCCTGGCAGCGCTGGATACGGAACAGACCATCGACCGCGAGGGCATTCGCGTGGCACTGAAGGCGAGCGACGCGGACACCCTGGACTTCAAGGTATACGGCGATCCCGCCCGCCTGCTGGAAGTGCGCGGCCTGAATGCCGCGGCCCAACCGCTCAGCGGCAGCTCCAGCATGTCCAGCGGTTTTCTGTTCGGCGAGGGCTTGTCGAAAAGCCGCAGCTTTGCCGGCCAGGTCGCCAATGCCGAGGTGGTGATCGCGCTGCGCGACGTCGAACAGACCTTCCCGTTCCAGCTCGATACGCGGCGCCCGCGGGTGAGTCAGAGCGAAACCCGCCACGATCCGGTCAGCGTGCCCACCTACAGCCTGGCGCAGCTGCAGCGGGATTTCCCGCAGCCACCGGCATTGCCCGAGGACCGGCAGGACATCCTGGCCGAGGTGGGCACCGGACCCTTCCGCGTGGCACTCAGCCAGCTGCGGCCGTTCATGGGCCTGTACACCGGATTTAACGTTTACGCACCGGCCATACCGGGGCTGGCGGACAACCTGAGCGCCGTTGCGCTGCAAGTCACCGCCATCGAGAACGCCGCCGGCGAGAACCTGGTCACCGCCCCGCAAACCGCGCCGGTACGTCTGGGCAAAGACTGGCAGGATCCCGCGCGGCTGCACGACCTGGTGCGCGTCGAGTTCGAGACGCGCGTCGATGCGGCCGAGATTCACAAGCTCAAGGGCCAGCTGCAGGTGCGCCTGCCGCGTCAGCTGCGCGCGCTTTCCATCGATGCCGCCGAGGTGGGCAGCTCGGTCGCGCAGGCAGATCTGCAGGTGACCCTGAGCCGGGTGGATGACAAGGGTGTTACGCTCGATTTCGGTTCCCGGCTGCCCGCGCTGGTGGCCGTCAACGCCTACAACGCCGAAGATCACAGCATCTGGGTGCCGCATCCGCGGCTGGAGTTCAAGGACGGACGCTGGCGCGGCCGCTTCGATACCCACGGCAGCGCTGCGCGCGTCGAACTGGTACTGGCCGCGGAACTGGAACAACATGCGTTCCCGTTTGAGCTTGCAATCACGCGACAGGAATAGGCAGTGTACCCCGTCACTCATATTGGCCCACTCGGCGAACCAGGAAGCGGTTAGCCGGATCAGAAGCAATACCCGCCGAAGGCAGCGGGTCTGCTGCGGTAACACGATAGAACCGCGGCAGGGCGCAAAGTCTATTTGCAATTCAGAATATTACCACTTCGCAATTTGCAGGCGAGGATAAAAAAGAATATTGTGTTAAACGCGCTATGGATTGACCCGATGTCAGTCGTCGAAGCGGTATCACGCCACGCGTGGTCGACGTGCCTGATTCACCGAAACATGAGAAAAATAATAACGGCACGGCGCACCGCGGTGACCAAGGGAGAACAAACATGGAACGCCGTCGGAACATACGTCATCTGGTCAACAAATGCATCGGGATCATGTACCCGGGTGGAATAACCGTAACCGGTCGGACGCGCGATGCGTGTTCTGAAGGGGTGTTCGTCGAACTCGATATCGTCGAGCCACCCGCCCACGCCATGGTGCAGTTGCTGATTCCCGTCGGTCCGCGCCCGACGCTGGTCGATTACCTTCGTATTCCCGCCATCATTACGCGTCGCGCCAAAGACGGTATCGGACTCAGGTGCACCTGCCGAGAGGATATCGTTGTGGACTACGTGCGGACCTAGCCAACCTCTGCACAGGTCGCTGAGGCCGCGGAGCGGCGTCGGCGCTGTGATCAGACAGGCAGAAAGGCAGAAAGGCAACCTCTTGCGGCGCTCGGACGGCGGCATGCGCGATAAGCCCGCGTACCGACCCGCAACCGCAGGGGACAGCCGTTTCATTGTCGACATGATCGACATCGCCTCCGATGGCGTGGCACTCCTCGACTGGACACAAACCGCACAGGCGGCCGGCGATCGGACGCCGCTGGATATCGGCGCCGAGCGTTACGCCTCCGAACAGGGCGATTACACTTACCGCAACTGCTGGCTGGCGGAGGTGGCGGGCCGGGGCGCCGGGGCGCTGCTGAGTTTTCCCATGCCGGCGCGGGATGCGGCCGATGTCGTGTCGCCACCGCCGTTTGACGGCAGCGATGTGTTCGCGCCCTACAAGTACCTGGAAGCGCCCGAGACCTGGTACATCTGCGGCGTTGCGCTGCTGCCCGAATACCGCGGGCGCGGCATCGGCACGCAGCTGCTGCGAATTGCCGCACAACAGGCACGCGAAAACGGTTACGACCGGCTGAGCCTGGTGGTGTTCGAGGAGAATACGGGTGCGCTGCGGCTCTACCGGCGACTCGGATACCAGGTGATCGATCGCGCTCCTGTCGTCCCGCACCCGCTGATCCGCTGCCGCGGAGACGCTCTGCTGATGGTGGCGCCGGTTCGACAGGCGCGGCAACCAGGCTGATTGTTGCCCGTCGCTCCGTTGAACGATTATACTTTTTTACGCTCTAAGTCAGTGCGCTGCGTCATCCCGGCGACCCCATTTCGGTGAGTGTTTTCTGCAATCGCTGTGCGCAGGAAGGACAGTCACCCGGCACAAATTTGACGCCTGACGCGCACCGGAGCGAGTATCACAACGGCACGGCAGTGCGGTTTTTGCCTGCTTAACAAGGGATAGTACGCACCGGCATTGAACTGGCACAGCGTTTGCACTGACCGATAGTGAGAATGGCGTCCAGATGTACGTCTTGCCGAGCAAGAACAAGAAAGGGACGCAGGACAACACGTCGTGGATGGCCCCACGTTATTAACGGATCCTTAAAGGAGCGGCCGACCCATGACCATATTCAACCAGTACCTGAACCGTTACGCCGAAGCCAAAGAGGAGGAATACAGCCTCCAGGAATACCTCGACATCTGCAAGCGCGATCCCTCGGCCTACGCAACGGCCGCCGAGCGCATGTTGATGGCGATCGGCGAACCGGAGCTGGTTGACACACGCCACGATCCGCGCCTGAGCCGGCTGTTCTCCAACAAGGTCATCAAGATCTACCCGGCCTTCCGGGAATTCTACGGTATGGAAGAGACCATCGAGAAGATCGTCTCCTACTTTCGCCATGCCGCTCAGGGTC
>CBDTYI010000241.1:0-4712 GCA_965364565.1 uncultured Gammaproteobacteria bacterium
CTGGAATGAGGCGGGCACACGTAGGCTTCACGCTGCTCGAGCTGCTGGTGGCTCTGGCGGTGCTGACCCTGTCGCTGGCCGCCGCCATCCAGGCGGTGGGCGACTACACCGGCAACCAGGCCTACCTGCGCGACCGTACTTTTGCCGAGTGGGTGGCCCGCAATCAGCTCGCCAGTGTGCAGCTGTCCGAGCAGTGGCCATCGGTGGGGCAAAAAAAGGGCGAGGCGGAATTGCCGGCGGCCGGCGCCGAAACCGAGGGGCGCGAGTGGCGCTGGGTGATGCAGGTGATCCAGACCGCCGAGGCCGACCTGCGGCGGCTCGATATCGAAGTGTTCCCACGCGCTGCCGGCGACCAGGCCGAGCCCGCGGCGCGGCTCAGCGGTTTTATGGCGCGACCATGAGCGGCGCACCGGGGTCTGATTGTGGTCGACACGGCGACTCCCGGCGCCGCGTCGCGCTCGCTCGCTGCATGGCCGGTTTTACCCTCCTCGAGCTGCTGGTCGCAGTGGCGATCTTTGCCGTCATTGGCGCCATGGCGTACGGCGGCCTGCAGAATGTCATGGACCAGCAGCAGCAGACCGCGCTGCACGCGGAGCGGCTCAAGGGGCTGCAGCTTGCCTACCGCATATTGCAGCGCGATCTGGAGCAGATTGTCGACCGCAGCATCCGTAACGAGTTCGGTGATCCGCTCGCAGCGCTGGTGGGCGGCAGCGGCTTTAACGGCGTGGAGCTCAGCCGCGCCGGTCATCCGAACCCGGCCGGGTTTCTGCGCAGCGAAATACAGCGTGTCGCCTATATCCCCGATCAGGACCGCCTGCTGCGGCGCAGCTGGAGGGTGCTGGACCGCGCCCAGGACACCCAGCCCGACGAACAGGTGCTGGTGGAGAACATGGTCGAATTTGCCATGCGCTTCCTGGACGAAAACCGGGAATGGCAGGAAAACTGGCCGCCGCAATCGGCAAGCGGGAGCGGCCCTGCCGGCCTGCCGCTGGCCGTCGAGGTGAAGCTGGACCTGGAAGATGTGGGTGCGCTGAGCTGGCTGTTTCGCGTGCCCAAGGCTTTCGTGGCGTCGCCCGTGCCGCCCGGAGGCGGTGCAGCGGGTGCGGGTGGTGCAGCTCAACCATGAGAACGGCCGAGCGGCAGCGCGGAGTGGCATTGATTACAGCGTTGCTGGTGGTGGCGCTGGCAACGGTTGCGGCGGTCGCCATGGCGACGCGCCAGCAGCTGGATATCCGCCGCACCGGCAATATGCTGCACGGCGAGCAGGCCTATACCTATCTCCTGGGCGCCGAGAGCTGGGCGCGCGTGGTGCTGGCGAGGGACCTGCGCAACAGTACGATCGACACCCTGTCCGAGGACTGGGCCACCCTGCTGCCGGCGTCCATTGTCGAAGGCGGATCGGTAGCGGGGCGCATCCGGGACGCCCAGGCGCTGTTCAATCTCAACAGCCTTGTCGTGGGCGGGCAACCCGATCCGCCTGCCATCGATCGCTACAAGCACCTGCTGGAGGCGCTCGACCTGCCGGTGGAACTGATCGACCCGCTGGTCGACTGGATGGACTCCGATGTCAATGTGCGTTTCCCGGACGGCGCCGAAGATCAGACCTATCTGTTGTTGCAGCCGGCCTACCGGACCTCCAACCAGCCGCTGGCCGACATCAGCGAGCTGCGTGTGATCCGCGGCTACGAGCCGGAGGTGATCGAGGTGCTGCGGCCCCATGTCGTTGCGCTGCCCGGGCCGACGCCGCTCAACGTCAACACTGCCAGCGCAACGGTGCTGCGCAGTCTGGCGCCGGGCTTGAGCGAGATCGATGGCGCCAACCTGATCAGCGCCCGCGCCGCTGCGGCCGACGAGGCTTTCGCAGAAGTCGGGCCGTTCCTGGCCCTCCCCGAGCTGGCCGGCAAGCAACCGCCGGTTGATGCCGCCGCGGTGAGTGTCAGCAGCGAATGGTTCCTGTTTGAAGGGCAGGCCAACATCGGCCAGGCGAGTGCGCGGCTGTCGACCCTGTTGTACCGCACCGCCGATGGGACGGTGGAGGTGATCCAGCGGCGGCGCGAATTTGTGCCCCTGCCGGAGGCCGAATAGCGCGAGCCGTGCGGCGATCATGGTAGGATGCGGCACTGGTGCGCGGCTGTCAGCGCGCTGCGCACGCAATGACGAATTGATCGGAGCTTCTCCAGGGACACAGCTAATGAGAATACGACTCACGCGACCATGGACAGCCTGTTCTGGCGGCACGCCTGTCCGAGTCAGAGACGCGCGGACCGCACCGCAGGGATGAGGCAGCATGGCTGAAACATTATTGATCCGCCTGGCCGCCGGAGACGGTGGGTTTCGGGACTGGGTGCTGGTCGACGAGCAGGGCGTAGCCAGGAGTCCGGTGCAGAGCGGAGTGCCCGACGCCGGCATCATCGCCGGTGCCCCTCGGGTGGTCGTGCTGGTGCCCGGGGTCGAGGTGTTCATCGGTGACGCCCGGGTGCCGGGGCGCAACCGCCAGCGGGTGCTGCGCGCCGCGCCCTACGCCCTGGAGGAAAAGCTCGCCAGCGATGTCGAGAGCATGCATTTTGCACTCGGGCCGGTGCAGGACAGCGATCACTATCCGGTTGTCGCCGTCGAGCGCGCGCGGATGGATGCCTGGGGTGCGCTGCTGCGCGAGCAGGGCATCAGCGCCGCCCAGTGGTTGCCGGATGTGCTGGCCCTGCCGGCCGCCGCAGAGGGCTGGAGTCTGCTGGTAGACGGCGACAGCGTGCTGGTGCGCAGCGGTGATTACGCCGGTTTCGTCGCGGATATGGATAACTTCTACACGCTGTTGTCGCTGTTCGAGGCCCGCGAACAGCTGCCGCAACGGGCGCAGGTGTTCGGCCCGACGGTGCTCGATCTGCACCAGGTGGAAACCGATTTCGTCGATCAACGCCAGCAGGCGCTGGAAGTGCTGGCGCAGGGCTGGGCACGCGGCCCGGTGATCAACCTGCTGCAGGGTCCGTACAGCCGCAGCCATGAGTGGGGTCGTCTGCTGCGCCCGTGGCGGGCCACTGCCGCGCTGTTGCTGGTGGGGCTGCTGGTCTCCGGTGTAACCACCGGTGTGGATTATTACCGGCTCTCCCGCGAGCAGGCTCAGCTGCGCGCTGACATCGAGGCGGTGTACCGCAAGGCCTTCCCCCAGAGCCGGCGGGTGGTCGATCCGCGCGCCCAGATGGAGCAGCAGCTGCGCCAGCTGCAGCGCAGCGCCGGTGGCGGCAATACCGGCTTCCTGTTCATGCTGGCGGAGACAGCGGGCGTGCTGCGCGCCACCCAGGGCGTGAACATCCAGGGCGCCAGCTATCGCGATGGCCGTCTGGACCTCGACCTGCAGGCGGATAACCTGCAGATTCTCGACCAGCTCAAGCAGTCACTCGCCGCCAGCGGGCGCATGCAGGCGGAGATCCAGTCGGCCACCACCGAGGCGGGACAAAAGGTGAAAAGCCGCCTGCGCATACAGGGAGTGGGGACATGAAGGAGTGGTTCCTGGGGCTGGAGCCCAGAGAGCGCCTGCTGGTTGCCGCTGGGGCGGTGGTGCTGGTGTTGCTGCTGCTGTACCTGTTGATCGTCGAGCCGGTTGCGAGCCGCTACTCGGCGCTCCGGGACGGCGTCGCGGAACAGCGTAAGACCCTGGTGTGGATGCAGCAGGCGGCGCAGCAGGTGCAGGTCTTGAAACGCAGCGCACCGGGTGGCGGACGCGGACTGGGCGGACGTTCGCTGCTGGCGGTGGTGGACCAGTCGGCGCGCTCCGCCGGGCTGGGGGACGCCATCAAGCGCATCGAGCCGGATGGGGCCAAGGGCGTGAAGGTATGGCTGGAGGGGGTTGCCTTCGATCCCATGGTGCTGTGGCTGGGCAATATCACCAGGACCTACCAGATCGAGACCAGTCTCATCACCATCGAGCCGCAGGGCAATGGCCGTGTACACGCGCGCCTGACGCTGCAGGAACCGGGCGCATGAAGACCTGGCAGGCGGTCCTGACCGGCGTGGCCGCGTATGTTGTCTTTCTGCTGGCGACGGCACCGGCGGCCAAGCTGCTGCCGCTGGTGCAGCCGCGGCTCGGGGGCGTGCAGCTGGCCGGTGTGGACGGCACCCTGTGGTCCGGTTCCGCTGCCCTGGTGACGGCGAACCCGGTACAACTGCAGGATGTGCAGTGGCGGGTACGGCCTCTGCTGCTGCTGCTGGGCCGCGCCGAGGTTGCGCTCGAGGCCAGCTGGCAAGGCCGGCCGGCCGCCGCGCTGGCCGGCAAGGCGCTGTTCGGTGGCAGCTATCTCGCCGATGTGAGCGCGACGGTCCCGGCGCCCGAGGTACTGCGCTGGCTGAAGCTCAGACAGGTCCGCGTGGAGGGCAACCTGGCGCTGGATCTTGCGAGACTGGAGTGGGCTGCGGACGGCAGCCTGCCGGCGATCACCGGCGCGGCCAGCTGGACGCCGGCGCGGGTGAGCGCACCGGTGGAAGTGGTGCTCGGCAGCGCGCAGCTGGATACCTCGGCCGAGCAGGGCGTGACCCGCGGCAAGCTGAAAACCAGCGGTGGCGCACTGCTGGTGGATGCCGATGTGGAGCTGCAACCGGACGGTGTCTACCGCCTCGACGCGCAGATCCGGCAGAGCGGCGAAGTGCCGGAGGCGGTGGCACAGTTCCTGTCCACCTTTGCGGACTACAACAACGGCAGTTACCGGCTGGAGTGGTCGGAT